>JAISLJ010000037.1 GCA_031290955.1 Zoogloeaceae bacterium
GCTGCCCAAAAACCACGAAAACCATTCATTTGTCACGTTTATTTCATATGGCATCTCATAAATTCTTTACAAAACAATGTGTTGCGTTCGGCATTATGCCGTGCGATATGCTCCTGTATAGTTTTTGGGCAGACTGTTACCCGGGAACAGCCGCCCGTAGGACAACCTTGTTGCGCACGTAGCGAGGTTGGGCCTCTTCGGCGGCGATGGTTTCTCCACGCGCAAAAGCGAGCGCCCCCAGTTCCGCGACGCTCCCGGCATGCGGCAGCACGGCGGAATCCATGCGCCATCCGGAAAATTCCTGAACGCGCGCGGCAAGCTCGGGGTAGACACGCAGGGCATTCCCGACCGCCAGCCAGAGGCCCTCCTCCGGCAGCGCGAGCAACGCGGGCGCGGCGACCACAGGTTCCATGACGGGCAAAAGCTTCGTGGCCTCGCGCCGAAACGCACCGCAATAGACTTCCCCCATCCGCGCATCCAGAAGGCTGACGACACGCTCCGCCCGCGCCGCCCACGCCATCGCCTCCAGCGAGCCGACCGGCACGAGCGGCACATCAAGCGCCACCGCCATGCCCTGGGCAATCCCGCAGGCAACGCGCAAGCCGGTAAAAGCGCCTGGCCCCATGCCGAAGGCAATGGCATCGACTTCAGGGAGGGCGCATCCTGCATCGGCACACAACCGCGCCGCCAGCGGAATCAAGGTCTCCGAATGTGCCTGCCCCGCCGGACAATCCGCCGTCAAAAGCGCCCCTTCCTGCCAAAGCGCGCAGGAGCCGGATTCAGTGGAAGTTTCCAGCGCCAGGATTCGCATGGGGGAATTCCTTCTTCTACGACAAGGCCGCTTGCTGGCCGCTTTCCGGCTTCTGGATCAATTCGATCTGATAGCCATCCGGGTCTTCGATGAAGGCAATGATGATGTTTTTGTCAAACAGCATGGGGGCGGCCTCGTAGAGGATCTTGCCGCCCTTTTCCCGGATTGCGGCACAGGCTTGGGCTGCGTCCTCGACTTCCAGAGCGAGATGGCCGAAGGCCGTGCCCTGCTCATAGGTGTCTACGCCCCAGTTATAGGTCAGCTCGATCACCGTGTTTCCGGATTCCGGGCCGTAGCCGAGGAAGGCGAGGGTGAATTTGCCCTCCGGATACTCCTGGCGGCGCAGGAGACGCATGCCGAGAAGCTCGGTGTAGAACTGGATGGAGCGTTCCAGGTCGCCGACCCGGATCATGGTGTGCAGAATGCGCATGTTGTTCTCTCTGTTGTTTGTCGTTCAAGGTGCAAGCTGCGGCAATGTCGGCGTGAGGCGGCGGATTTCCGCCCTGGCCTTTTTCCAGTCTGGATAGAGCCGTTCGACAATCGCCCAGAAGCGCGGACTATGGTTCATTTCCTGCAAGTGTGCAAGCTCGTGCGCCACAACATAATCGATCAATTCCGGCGCGAAGTGCATCAGCCGCCAGGAAAGCCGGATTTTTCCCTTGCTGTTGCAGCTTCCCCAGCGGCTGTGGGCGGATGAAAGCTGGCAGGGTGGCGGCGGCACTCCCAGAATGGCGGCATAGTGGGCAATGCGCGCGGGCAGGAAAGCGCGGGCGCGGGCGCGGATGCGTTCCGTAAGCAGCGCCTTGAGTTCCGCGTCGGGCAGGCTGGGGAGTTCCAGACGATCCGCCATCCATTGGCAACGCCGTACCTCCGGCGCGATTCGGAGCGCGAGCGGCGCGCCCAGCCAAGGGATGATGTCGCCGTCGGTCAGGGGCCTTTCCTGCTGTTGCGCTTTCGCAGCCCAGTCGGCCAGCTTTTCCAGGAGCCAATCCTGATGCTGGCGGAGAAGCGCCTCGATCTCGCGCAGGCTGGCCTGATGCGGCGCGCCCACAGTCAGCCCGCGCCGGTCAATGCGCAAGCCAATGCTCCGGCGCGCGCTGCGATACACCCGGTAGGAAACCTCCTGCCCTTGGGAAGCAAGGAAACGATGCTGTGACATGGCGTTTCTGATGTCAAGAGATGGTTTGCGACACTTCCTCTGCGCATGTCGCGCAGGGCAACGTGAAAGCAAGCGCGGCGGCGATTGCCGCGACCAGACGGGGGATTTTCTGTTGCATCAGGATTTCTCCGGAATCTCGAAGGCGTTCAGGCCGCATCATACACGATCCCTTGGCTGGAATTCGTGTGGCTTTCGGGATCAGAACGGCAGGCGCGCAATCGTTGCCCCAGAGGACGGGGGATTGCGTTGCAGGTAGCGAAGGATGCCACGCGCCAGCGCCTCGGCCATGCGATCCTGATAGTTACTGTCGGCAAGCTTGCGCTCTTCCTCGGGATTCGAGATGAAGGCGGTTTCCACCAGAATGGAGGGAATGTCCGGCGCTTTCAGGACGGCAAAACCCGCCTGTTCCACGCTTTCCTTGTGCAGGCGGTTGATGCCGCCCAGTTCGCCCAGCACGGCCTTGGCCAAGCGCAGGCTGTCGCTCTTGGTGGCCGTCTGTGAAAGATCGAGCAGGGTTTTGGCGAGGAAAGGGTCTTTCACGTTGATATTGACGCCGCCAACCAGGTCGGCGTCGTTTTCCTTCTGCGCCAGCCAGCGGGCCGCCGTGCTGGAAGCCCCCTTTTCGGAGAGGATGAAGACCGAGGAACCGCGAGCTTCCGGACGAATCCAGGCATCGGCATGGATGGAGACGAAAAGATCCGATTTCACGCCCCGCGCCTTTTGCACCCGCGTACCCAGGGGAACGAAGAAATCGCCGTCGCGGGTCAGGGCTACCCGCACGTTCTCGTGCCGTTCGAGCCGGGCCTTGAGACGCCGGGCGATGGCGAGCGTCACCGTTTTCTCCCGCGTTCCCGCCTTGCCCACCGCGCCCGGGTCTTCGCCGCCATGACCGGCATCCAGCGTGATGGTGACGAGGCGCTTGACCTGCTTTGCTGCGGATGGACCAGGGGCCTTCTCTTCCGCAGGGGCTTCCAGTTCCAGTTCCTGGATGGAGGCAGGCTGCTCCTGCCGATCCGTGCGGTTTTGCGCTTCCAGGAAGGCGAGCAGCGGATCGGGCGGATTTTCCGGGTAGAGATCCAGCACCAGCCGGTGGCCATATTCGCCAACGGGTTTCAGGGTAAAGACCTGCGGCGCGATTTTCGTCTTGAGTTCCATGACGAGGCGCACCACGCCCGGCTTGAAGCGCCCGGCGCGCAAGACGGCGATGTAGGGATCGTTTTCCGCCACCCGCTCGGAGAGTTCCTCCAGCACCTTGTTGAACTCGACGCCCTCGATATCCACGACCAGCCGATTCGGCTCCGTGAGGGTGAAATGCGAGAACTTGACCGGCGCATCCAGTTCCAGCGTCACGCGCGTGTAATCGGGCGCGGGCCAGACGCGCACGGCGAGAATACCCGGTTCACGCGCCGCGTGGGCAAGCGGAGTCACGGAAAGGACAAGGGTCGCGCCAATAAAACGCAGGAAACGGCGACGATCTCCACGCAAGGATTCCGCAGGCGGCTTCAACAATCCTCCCATCTCGAAAGCAGGCGGTTCAGGCATTGCCGACCCTCCACGCTTTGCGCCTCGGGAATACAGTTCCGGCCCGCGCCATCATGGGCAAGAAACAGACGCAGATCCGCTGCGGGAACATAGCCATGCGCTTTTTCCGGCCATTCCACCACGCAAATCGAATCATTGCGGAAATATTCGCCCAAGCCTGCATCGTCAAATTCCTCCGGTGAGAGGAAACGATAAAAATCAAAGTGATACAAGTATAATCTCGAAACAGCATAAACTTCAACCAGTGAATAGCTTGGACTTTTAACAGGCCCCATATGTCCCAGTTTTCGCAACAAAGCGCGCGTCAGCGTGGTCTTGCCCGCGCCCAGATCGCCTTCCAGGTAGAGGACGAGGCCGGGACGCAGGCAGGCGGCGAGCCGGGCGCCCAGGCGTTCCGTGGCGGTCGCGTCGGGCAGGGACAGGGTTTGTGGGGCACGGACAGGTTCTGGCGCATGGCGCATGAGTGACTCCTTGATTGATTCCTTGCGACGGCTTTTCCCCGATTTGCGCCGTTGGGCACAGGAACTGGACTTCTCCGAAATCGGCATGGCCCCGGCCCGTGTGGACGCGAGGGCGGCGGCCCGTTTCCAATCCTGGCTCGCCCAGGGCGGGCATGGGGAAATGGATTATATGGCCCGGCACGCCGATTTGCGTCTCCAGCCGGAATTGCTGTTCGCGCAGGCGCGTTCCGTATTTTCCGTGGCGCTCGACTACTGGCCGGAAAACGGAACAAACGCGGCTTGGGCATGCCTTGCCCGTCCGGAAGCGGCCTATATTTCCCGCTACGCCCTGGGCCGGGATTATCACAAGCTCTTGCGCCAGCGTCTCGAAAAACTCGCAAGGCGCATGGAGGATGCCATCGGTCCTTTCCGTTACCGGGTTTTCGCCGATTCCGCCCCGGTGTTGGAAGTGCCATTCGCGCTCCAGGGCGGCTTGGGCTGGCGCGGCAAACATGGAATCCTCGTTTCGCGGCAGGGTTCCTGGCGTTTTCTGGGGGAAATGTACACCGACCTGCCCTTTTTCACGCAGGAAGCGGGGAATGCAGCAGAAAACGTAGCAGGAATGGAAAAGGCGCGGGAGCCGGAAAAAGCGGCAAGGGCGCAAGAACGGGCGCAGAAAAGCGGAAACGCGGCAATGGCCGAACATTGGGCGGCAGAGCAGGCGGGACATTGCGGCACGTGCGATGCCTGCATGCGCGTCTGTCCCACGCGCGCCATCGTGCGGCCAGGCGTCGTCGATGCCCGGCGCTGCATTTCCTACCTGACCATCGAATTGCCGGGCCTCATTCCCGAAGCGTTGCGCCCCCTGCTGGGCAACCGCGTCTATGGCTGTGACGATTGCCAACTGGTCTGCCCCTGGAACCGCTTTGCCCGCCTGGGCGACCCGGCCTTCCACGCCCGCCCGGAACTCGCAAACGCCACGCTCGTCGACCTTCTGGGCTGGAGCGTAACGGAATTCGAGCAACGCCTCGCAGGCAGCCCCATCCGGCGCATCGGCCACGAACGCTGGCAACGCAACATCGCCGTGGCCCTGGGCAACCTGGCAGCATCCCGACAAAACCTCCCCGATTCCAAGCGCAGAAAAGCCATCGCCGCCCTGAAAACGCAAGCACACACCGCCGCCCCCCTCGCGCGCGCGCACATCCTCTGGGCGCTGGCGCGGCTGGAGGAGGATTGACGGAGCGTTCCAAAAGCCATTGACCGTACATATCCCACAATTCCAAACGGCGCGAACGCACCGCAGAGGGGAAAGGGGGAAAATTCTTCCCGGCACGAAGCGCTGAATACCGGGAACCCAACAGGGCACCGGGAACCCCCAACTTCTCCTCTCCTGCAAAACCGGGCTTCCCTGCTTTGCACAGGCGGACATTAGCGCTTGGGGCCAACAGGCTCTGCAAGATTGCTTGACTTCATTTTGCTCCGGTCCTAGAATCCGCCGTCTTTGTCAACAGAGGCCGGGAAAAGGGGCTTCTGTTTCGTATAACCGAAGGCCGGGGCGCGGTGTTCCGGCTGGCTTGAGGATTGATATGCCTACCATTAATCAGCTCGTGCGCAAGCCGCGCGAGGCCGAAGTTGTCAAAAGCAAGGTGCCGGCGCTGGAAAAGTGTCCGCAAAAGCGCGGCGTGTGCACCCGCGTCTATACCACCACCCCGAAAAAGCCGAATTCCGCCCTGCGCAAGGTCGCCAAGGTGCGGCTCACCAACGGTTTCGAGGTCATCTCCTACATTGGCGGCGAAGGCCACAATTTGCAGGAGCACTCGGTCGTGCTGATTCGCGGCGGTCGGGTGAAGGATTTGCCCGGCGTGCGTTACCACACCGTGCGCGGCTCCCTGGATACCCAGGGCGTCAAGGATCGCAAGCAGTCCCGTTCCAAGTACGGGGCCAAGCGTCCCAAGGCCGCCTGATCGTTCATCGGCCTTGAGTAAGTGGCCGCCCCGCCTTCTCGAAGGTTGTCGGGCGGCTTGAGGTTTTATGCGGAACGGTTTCGCACAGCCTCGACTGAATCGTAAAGAGAGAAAGTTATGCCCCGTCGTCGTGAAGTACCCAAGCGCGAGATCCTGCCCGA
>JAISLJ010000038.1 GCA_031290955.1 Zoogloeaceae bacterium
GCGCTGGGCGGCAAACCCGTCACTGGTTTTGTGGCGCTCTGCTCGCCCCAGTTCCTGGACGCGCTCACCGATCACAGCAAGGTGAAGGCGGCCTATGCCAATTACCAATTGGCGCAAGACCGGCTGGCCGGAGACCTGCGCGATGGCTTCACCTATGCGGGTGTCGATTTCATCGAATACGACGTGGAAGTCGATGGTAAGAAGTACATCCCGGACGGCAAGGCGCGCTTCTTCCCGAAGGCCGATATCTTCCGGCAATACTTTGTTCCCGCCGACTACAACGACGCGGTCAATACCCTGGGCAAGGAGTTCTATGCCATCAGCGAGGAACGCGACAAAGGCAAGGGCTGGGATCTGGAGGTGCAGTCGAACCCGATCACGATTTGCCACTTCCCCGAAGCGCTGGTGGAACTCTCCGCAACGTAAGCTTTTTCATTCCCTCTCCCCTCGGGGAGAGGGTCAGGGAGAGGGCGTTTTTCTCGCTTTTCTCCCTCACCCTGATCTTGCAGAGACAGTTTCGCGCCAAACCCCGTCATAACCCGCGTTAAATCGTTTTGTATCGCGTTAAAGATTTTTGGGGATACCGATGCCCCACAAACGAATCTGCGGCGCTTCTTGGGCATTTATGGATGTTTATTCAAAATGGCAATCTACGCGACACTTCCCGATCTCTACGACCGTTTTGGTGAGGATGAGGTCAATCAGATTACGGACACCGACGAGACCGGCACGCCAGACCCCGATCTCATCAAGAAGGCATCGACCGACGCCGCCTCCGAGATCGACGCGGCGCTGATTGCCCGATACAAGGTTCCGCTTGCGCCGGTGCCGCCGCTTGTGCGGCGGATTGCCTGCGAGCTGGTGTGGGAGTTGATCCACTTGCAACAAGGCAATTGCCCGAAGGCGGTGCATGAGCTGGCCGAGAACGCCCGCCGCCTGCTGCGGGATTTGGCGACGGGCATCCTGCGCCTGGACGTGGAGGCCGCCGAAGCCGGGCCGGTCACGTCGGATGCGCGGATCATCACGACCAAGACGAGGATGGAGTGGTGATCAAGAATGGACGCCCTCTCCTGCCCCTGCCGGGGCATCCTCCCCCGCCAGGCGTGGGAGGAGAAGCATGCAGCTGCACGCTTTTTACCCTCGCCCGCTTGGCGGGAGAGGGTGGCGCGAAGCGCCGGGAGAGGGAGTTCTTCCATGCAAGCGGCGGCGCGGACGGGAAGGGACATCACGGCGTCACCACCACGGGATCAACCACCAGCGGCGCAGGCTGTTGCACGATGATCGGGTCCGGCTGTTGCACGATCACCGGCGGCGCTTGCTCGACCACCACCGGCGCGGCCTGCTCGACCACCGTGGGCGTGTGCGTGGTGTCGGTTTTCGTGCCGCTGCCCAGCACACCGCCATTCTCGGTGACGTAGATGCCGCTGCCCAGGGTGCCCTGCCCGACGGTCTGATTGGCCTGCGGAGCCTGGATGTATTTGTATCCGGCATTGGCCGCGCTGCCGACGGCGGTTGCCAGATTCGCCGCTGCCTCGCCGTTGTATTTTATCCCCGCGACCACGCCGAGCACTTGCAGGCCCGTGCCGATGACGCCTGCCCATTCGGATGGTCTGGCCTGTTGCACGATGGGCGTTTGCTCGGGCATATAGACCTCCAGCGAACGCAGCCCGGTGATGGCCGCGCCGGGTTCGGCTTCGAGACGCACCAGCGGCTTGCGGGCGGCCTGGACGGTCTGCAAGGCGGCCTGCTGCGCCGCGACGTAGTTTGCATAATCCCGATTCCCGGCGCAACCAGCCAAGAGCGCCAGCGGCAGGATGGATAGATAACGCAGTTTCATGATGCTGCTCCTTGGTCAAATAAATGCTTGCATTTTTGCAAGCGAACTACGATAATGTTGCCATGAACACGAAACACCGGAAAACTCTTCAGGCCATTTTTTCAGACCCCATTGATGGGGCGCTGGAATGGTCGCGCATTGAGGCGCTCCTGCTGGCGCTTGGTTGTGACGTGGTGGAGGGATCGGGTTCTGCCGTGTCCTTCCGCAAGGACGGCGTGATTCTGCATGTGCATCGCCCGCATCCGGGCAAGGAAGCCCTGCGCTACCGCGTTCGCCTGGCGCGGGATTTTCTGGATCAGATCGAATGGGAGTAATCAAATGAATTACCTGCGCTACAAGGGCTATACCGCCACAATCGAATACGACGCCGAAGACCATATCCTGGTTGGGCGCGTACAGGGGCTGCGTGATGTCATCGGGTTCCACGGTGAGACGGTGGCCGAATTCGAGTCCGCGTTTGCCGATGCGATTGACAGTTATCTTGCGCATTGCGCAGAACTGGGGCAGGCGCCCGAAAAACCTGCCAGCGGGCAATTGATGCTGCGCGTTCCGGTTGAGGTGCATAGCGCCGCGCTTTCCGCCGCGCGGGCGGCAGGCATGAGCCTGAACCAGTGGGCGGCCCGCGCCCTGGAAAAAGCCGCGTCCGCATGAGTCCTGGCGGACGGCGATGAAAAACCGGGCGCGGCCTTGTGCCTGGGAGCGCGGGCATCCTGCCCGCCGGATTGCCCCGCGCCTCGCAATGACGACAAGGTGTGGGATTGCCCTCCCCTTCAGGGGAGGGTTGGGAGGGGATGTTTTT
>JAISLJ010000039.1 GCA_031290955.1 Zoogloeaceae bacterium
AGCAGGGCGTTGATCGCCGTGCCCGCCACCTGCGCCGGTTTGCCGAGCGAGGTGAAGGCCGCCGCCAGCGCCGCCGCCTGTTGCGCCGAAAGCCCGAATTGCTTGGCCGTGCCGCCCACCCGCGTCATGACTTCCACGATGTCGGATTCATTGGTCGCCATCGTGTTGCCGAGCACATTCACCGCATCGGCCAGTTCCCGCACCTGGTCGAGCGACAGATTATAGACGTTCATCATCTGCGCGATGGCTTGCCCGGCTTGTTCGGCGCTCATGTTGAACGCCACGCCCATCTTGCTCACCAGTTCGGTGAATTCCTTCAGCTTTTCAATCGGGATGCCCAGTTGCCCACCGGCAGCGGCAATGGCCGCCAGTGCGCTTGCGCCGCCCTCAATGGGCAACTCGACCGACATGTTCTTGAGGTCTTCGCCCAGCGCCTTGAATTGCGCGTCCGTGCCATCCACGACCTTGGCGACATCGGCCATTGCCGACTCGAACTCAATGGCGGCGCGCACCACCACAGCCAGCCCGGCGGCGCTCGCGGCCAGCCCGGCGAACGACGAGGCCGCGTTCTGGAGCGCATCCGCCCAGCTGCCGGTCTGCGCTTCCAGTTCGGCGATGCTCTGTGCCGTGGTCAGCGCGGCTTGCGCCAGTTCCTCATGCGTCAATGCGCCCGATGCCGCCAGGCTGTTGTATGCCTCCTGCACCGCCGAGATTTGTTGCTCGATCTCCTCATGCGAGGGCAGACCGAGGAAATCGCGGTCGATCTCGACCTGAAGACCCGAATTGAATTCCTGCACGAGGGCTTGCCAGTCGGCGCGGACATCCTCAATGGCGACCGAACCCTCGCGCACCTGCGCGGCAATCTCGCCGAAGGCGCGGACATCCACCGCCGAATGCCCCAGCCCGCGCAGCTTGTCATCAAACTCCTGCACGAAGCGATTGACATTCTCGCCCTTGACATCAAAGTGCAGTTGCAGCGCAACCTTCAGTTCTTCGCTTGCCATGTCAATCCCCTTCGGTATACGTGTTCATCATGGTAATTTTCCCCAGCCTTCCAGCGGAAACAACGCCCAAGGAAAAATATGCGGCGACAAGCGCCGGAGGGATGGACGCCCTCTCCTGCCCCTGCCGGGGCATCCTCGCCGCCCAAGCGTGGGAGGAAAAGCATGCCCCTTGCGGAACCTTACCCTCGCCCCTTGGGGGGAGAGGGTGGCCCGAAGGGCCGGGAGAGGGAGTTCTTCCATGCGGCGCGCAGCGACGGTAATTTTCTCCAGCCTTCCAGTGGGTTTTTCCTTCATCATGCGCTCCTTGCTTCCAGCATCGCGTCGGCCATTTTGTAGCTCCAGCGGGCGATCCCTTCCGCGTCGGACATGGAGCAATATTTCATGGACAACGCGCCCGTCAGCGCCTTGGCCGCGAAATAGTCGCGCAGGGTCATGCCACTGGATACGCCATATGCGTTAAATTGCTCTTCTCTCCCTGCCCATTGTTCCACGAGCGGGAAGGCGAGCGGGTTTTCAGATTCATTCATCACAAATCCTCCGCGACGGCGATTGTCATTGCTTGATTTGTCATCACATCATCCTTCCGAATTTCCCCCGTCCGCTGGCAACGGAGGTGTAGGCATACGCGCCGCCCGCGCCGGATGTGGCGAGCGTCCAGAGCATGTGCAGGGCGTCCGGGCCGTCGTCGTGATCGGCCATCGGGAAGTGGCGCAACTGGTCGATCAGCGTGACCTGCGAGGTGTGCAGGCGGATCAGCTTGTTCTGCACGTGCGGCTGTAATGATTCAATCCGCAACATCTTGTCGGAATGTGGCGTCACCGCCCGCGCCGGGACGGGAATGCCTCGCGCCGCGCTTCGCTTGATGAGTTCGGTGCGCAGGAATTCCTGGAATTGCACCGCCTCCACCGCCCAGACCAGGCAGTGATACTCACGTTGCAGGGCGATGACATCCTCAATGATGCGATCTGGCAGGCGCTTCTTGATCTGCGCTTCCACCACGTCCAGCACACCCGTTTGCCGGTTGTAGCCGCCCACCAGCAGGGCAGACGGGTCGCGAGCGTTGCCGTGTTTGCCCAGGGACGGGTCGCAGGCCCCGTAGAAAATCCATTCCGGCAGACGATTGACCCAGAAGCCGATGGCCCCCGCAAACGGTGCGTTGTCGCCCGCCACCGGGTCGTTCTGGTATTCGGAATCGAAAGCGTCGTGCCCCTCGCGGGCGCGGATTTTCATCAACTTTTCCAGCGGACGCGCAAGCCACGAGACTTCCGAACCCTCGAGCATCTGCCTTTCGTACTTGGCATAAAAGGCGTCCGCTTCCGCCTCGCCATCTTTCCGCAGGGTTTCTTCCCACATGTCCCACAGGCGCATGTCTTCCGGCCATTGCAGGATCGCCTTGAAGCGCGCCACGCGCCAGAGCGGGTTGGCCAGCGTCCGCGAGAGCACGGAATCATAATGCAGGATGGTTCCTATATACACGACATCGTACTTGTCGCCCGCGCCGCCCAAGGGCATGACCGTCTTCGAGAGCCATGAATTCAGCTTGTCGCGCTGATCCGGGTTCCTGACCGCCTCATCATTCTCAATGTCATCCAGTACGCACAAATCCGGGCGATACGGGCCATGCCGCAGGCCGCGCAGCTTCTTCCCAGACCCCGCCACCTGCACCTTCGCGCCGCCTTTGGTGACGATCGTCCCCGCCTGCCAGACGCGGCCTTGCCAGCAGCCTTCGGGGAAATCCATCAAGAGGCGGGCGTTGAATTCCAGTTCCGCCTTGATTGCCTCCAGCATCGGATACGCCTGGTCAATCGAATCCATGACGATGACCGGATACTTCTTCCGCCCGGTCAAGAGGCACCACAAAACGAATAACTGCGAGACCAGTGTGGATTTCGCCTCGCCCCGTGGCGCAGCGATGGCGTCCTGTTCGCTCTTGCCGGAATTAACGATTTCGGGCAGGCGGTCAAACAGGTAGCGATGCAGGGCGGATCTGTGCGGCGAGCGCACATAGTGCGGAAAATAGGTCTCGACGAAGAAGCCGTAATCGGCTTGCGCCCGCCCGCGCCTCTCGCGGATGGCGGCTGGCGAACCGTCCAGCCCGGTGACTTCGGCCTCAATGCGCTGGCGGAGCGATGCCGAGAGATCGGCGAGGCTCTTTAAAAAGTCGCGGCGGGAGGTGGTCGTCATTTAATCCACCTCGCTTGTCGCTGTCTCTCGAATCAAGACGCTCTCGAAGTTGAACAGCTTGCCCGGATTGCCGATCGCCCGATCTTCATTCCACCTGCTGATGCCTTGCAGCGCGGCAGCGGCGGCCTCAAGCGCATCGGGCACATCGTCCCTTTTGATTCGAGTCTCAACCCTGGTTATTCCTTCAACATCCTCAATGGTGATGGTTGCCTTGCTCATGGTATATTTCCTCGTTTTGTTGCGGCGCTTCCCGGCTTGCGTTTTGTCCGGAGCGGCTTGATCTTCTTGAATGCTTCATCCTTGATCTCAACGTAGCTGCGCAGGATCAAATCGCATTCGTGCAGGGCGTCGGCGATGCGGTTGATGACGCCCTGTTGCTCGCGGCAAAAGGCGTCCAGGGCGGCGTACTCCGCGTCACGATGGGCGATGCCCTCCATCGCCATGCCATAGAGCACACGCAGGGCCATGAGTTCCTGGCGCTCGGTTCGATTCTTCTTGTTCATGCGAGCAACCCCGCTGGATTTCCGGCGCTGCCCACCGGGCGCAGCAGTTGCGCGTCCTTTGCGGCGAGCATGCCGGATAGCACATCGCAAATATCCTTCTGGCCTTTCGATTCTTTCGATTCTTTCGATTCGGCCTTTTTGCGTGGTTCAGCGTCGCGCAATTCCGGATATTCCCTTTTTATATAGGCGTCCAGAACCTCATCATTCGGGTTCGGCCCGGCGAACGAATCGACCAGCGCCGCCACCTTTTCGACGTAGCCTATGCAGAACAAATCGGCGCGGCGCACCTTGGTTCCCGCCCTGCATCGCTTCAGATTCTTGCCAATATATTCTTTCCTTGCCTTCTGGATTTGCCGCAGCAGCACCGAAAACGCATAGCCCGCGACTTCCGCCGCGCTCTCCACGCCAAGAAACGACCATTGACCGCGCCCACACTTGAAAATCACCCGGCAATCGAATGCTTTGGAAATGACTTGCGACAGGAATATTTCCCACCGCGCCGGATGCACCGCCGCGCCGGATTTCGCGCCGGATTCCCGTACCCGCGCCCCCTCGACATCCGCCTCGGTGATGGCATGCGCCTGCATCAGTTTCTGCGCCTGGCGCAACGCGGCGGCTGCCTCGTGCGGGTTGCCTGACCGGGAGAGCGCCAGGCACTTCTTGATCTTCTCCAGGATTTTATCCTTGTCCATCGTCGTCTTCCTCCCGGAGAGATTGCGTGATCGCCTGCATCGCAATGACTGCCGCGTGGTGCGCCTCGCTCGTCTTGCAGATGCCGTTCTCGCCGAAATTGATGCTGACCGCGATTTCCTCGCCAGCATCCTCAATGATGATGATTGCCTTGCTCATTGTCCTGCCCTCCAAATTGTTGCCGCCGGTCGCGGTAGATGCGGCTGGCCTCGTCGCGCTCTTTCTTAAGCAGGAACGGCGCATGCTTTTCCGCGATCTTGCGCAATTCCGCCGCCGATCCCGCCTTCTTCGCCTCGGCGCGAAAATTGGCAAGATGCGTCTCCGAGATCATCGTGTTCGTTTGTACTTGCATCGCGCCAGTATGAATGCTGGCGGCGCGGGGCGGGAGACCGAAGGGATTCGGTATCCTGCGGCGGACGAATCACGGCGAACTAGAACAAATCCGCCTGCATCTTTTCCGGGATGCTCGTCGGGGCGTTGACCCGCGCCTCGATCTGGCGACCGGAGAGGCCGTAGCGCGGCCCCAGCTTGAACACCGCAGCGGCGCTGGAGAGGCCCTGGGCGAGCAGTTCCTCGTAGTCGCGCACCAGGCGAAGTTGCGCGAGTTGATGGCGCACTTTCTTGCAATTTGGGACGTACAGGGGCCGTCCGCCGTAATGCCGGACGATCTGCGCGGCGGCGGTGCTGCCCACAAGCGCCACCAGTTCGGCGTAGCGGTTCCGGGCATCATCGCGGGAGAGTTCGGACATCACCGGCACCGGCCATTTCTGGCCGCCCCAGTGCGTGATGAGCGCCGCCGTGGCCTGCTGCCCGGCCACGCGCGCGAGTTCGCGTCCCGTGGCCGGGAAGGCGGGCAGGGGCAGGAGGGCGGCAAGTTCGGCGGGCGTCATGATCAGTCAAAATCAAGGAACGCGGCGGGCAGGCCGGAATTGGCGACGCGGCGGCGGCATTCCGGGCACATGCGGTTCATGGAGTGCGCCGACTGAAACAGCCTGCCGCAGGTGATGCACTTGCGCTCCTGAACCGGCGTTCTGGGCAGCGGATTCGGTTTCGGTTTCGGCGTCGGATTCGGTTTCGGTTTCGGCAGCGGATTCGGTTTCGGCGTCGGCGGCAAACATTCGTCATTCTTCGGGCCGCAGGCCAACATTTCGTCATTGCGAGGGCCGAAGGCCCGTGGCAATCCACACGCCGGTTCCGCGCATGGATGCTCGGCGGCGCTTCGCGCCGAAGAATGACGAGGTGGGGCGATTGCCGCGCCGCTCTGTTGCGCCGGGCGACGCTTCCGGCAGCGGAAGGCAATCGTTGTCGGACGCGCGGCGGGCGGGCGCAACAGGCGCAAGCGCGCATGGATCGACTCCGGGCTGCGCTTCAATGCCGCGCCGATCTCGCTTGCCTTCAGGCCCAGATCGACGAGCGCGAGCAGGGCGCGTTCCTCTTCGGATGTCCAGTTCCTCTTCGTCATTTCGCTTCTCCCGGGGGGCTGGAAGCTCCCCCTACTTTATGCCGTTTGACATAGACCGCCATCGCCTGCACCACGGTCGCCAGTTCGCCGGTGGCGCACAGTTCCAGTTTCACGACAACGGCCTTGTCCGGCCCGGCGCTGCTCCCCGCCGGAATGGCGCGCATCTGGCGGATGATGCCCTCCACCCATGCCTTGGGGATCACCGGCACGGGCGGCGTTTGCAGGCCGCCGATGGTTTCCGCCAGCCGGAAGATTTTCTTCAGGAGCAGTTGCTTCTCCTTCGGCTGGGCGAAGACGAATTTCCATTCCCCAGGTGTGCCCGGCGGGGCAGATCGCCGTCCGCAGGACTCGGGCATGGCGTCCGAGCACGATTGCAGGTGCATGAGCACCCGTTTGGCGTCCTTCAGGGTCAGGTCTTTCGAGGAGCGCACTCCGGCCAGACGCGCCATGAGCGAGCGGCGGGTGTCGTCGTCAATGCCCTGCCGGGCGCACTCGGCGCGGATGCCGCCCAGGATGCGCTGCTTCGCGGCGGCGGGGGTGATGCGGGCGGTGCTCATGGCGCGGCCTCCAGGTCTTCCATGACCTGATCCACGATTGCCACGATTTCCGGCATATCCGTAAGGTCGCTGACGACATCACTGCCATTGCCATAGACCAGACGGATACCGGCGACCGGATCACTGCCCTCACGAAACAGGATCAGGCATTCCTCGTCCCGGTCGAACATGCCGTTGAGCACGGCCTTCGCGTCCGACAGGATCGGGATCAGGTTTCTCTCCTCTTCTTCCAGGTCTGATACACACAGGCGATAACCCGCGCCAATCAGCGCATTCACCAGCGCCGTGACAATGCGCCGCTCGATTTCGGTTGTCATGGCGTCACCTCGATCTCGAACGGCGTCACAGAAAAGTCCTCGACGCCAGTGACCACGGTGATTCCCGCCACGCCCGCGACAGCGGCGGGTTCGGCGAGGATGGCTTCCTTGTTGACCTCGGTCTTTTCCCGGAGGAAGCGAGCGAGGTGCAGGGCTTTCAGCGTCTCGATCACCTTGTCTTGCTGGCGGATCGAGACGGAAGGCGGGCGTTGCCGCCAGGAGACCTCGCCGGTCACGAGGTTGGCGGTCTTGCCGCCGTGTCCGGTCAAATCGGCGCGGTGCGCCTCGCACCACAACTGGATGCCGGAGGTCAGCGTGTTGATGCGCGTATTGAGGGCGTCGATTTCGCTCTTCTTCTCGTCGGTGATTTTGGCGATGGCATCGTTAATTTCCGTCTCGATGCGGATCAATTCACGCTGCACGTCGCCCAGTTCGCGGATTGCGCCCTGGGTTTCTTCCCGGCTCTGGCAGACGTAGAGGGCCGCCGGCGCCTTTGCTTTTTTGGACTTAGCCATTTTGAATCCTCCTGTAGGTATTGCGGTTGTCAGTTGTGCGGATGACCTCGATTTCGCCCGCGTCGGCGAGCCGCCGCAGGGATTCAATGACGAGGCCATCCGAGAGTCCGGCGTCGATTTCCCGGCGCAGGGCCGGGCGTTGATGCGGGCCGGGCAGGGCCGCGAGCACTTGCGCGTCGCGCTCGTTTTTGAGGCGGGCGCACTGTGCCTTGCGGCTCTCTTGCGCCCGCGCCGCTGCTTGCGCCAGAAACGCGGATTCGATCTGCGCGACCAGGCTGGGCACTGAGGGGGGAATCCTGCTCATGGAATCCTCCCGTCAACGATGCGCCGCGCATGCTGCCACGTGACGCCCAGATTCCTGCGGACGCGATGGATCAAGAGCCAGCGGCGGATGGTGTGGAGGCGCGGCCCGAAGACGCGCCAGCAGAAGATGACGACAAGCAGATAAACCAGAACGATGTTCATGTGTTGCTCCTTTCATTGCCCTCCCCTTCAGGGGAGGGTTGGGTGGGGAAGGTTTTCCTCTGATTCCTGAAGGGACAGGCGCGGCAATGCCGCCAGAGCCGGACGGCGGCGGGGTTGTGGGTGGGCACCGGCCCGGCGGCGCGGCGGCAATCCTCGACCAGGGCCGCCTCGCCGGTGGCCGGGCAGATGACCACGCCGTAGGTCTGGATGATGTTTTTGGCCAGCTTTGCCGAGAGTGGCGTCGGGTCATTGGGCGAGAGGACGCGGGCGAGGATGGGCCGGGAGACGCCCAGTTTGCGCGCCACGCCCGCCTTGCCCGACCGATCGGCGGCGACGGCGGCGAGGAGCAGCGTCATCGCGGCGGCGAGGTCTGTCATGACTTGCCCCATTTGACTTTTGGCGGCACGGGCATTTCCCACGCAGCGGGCGTGAGGCGGAAGGCAGGGAACGCAGAATCCGGGACAAGAACCCGCTCTGCGTACCCTGCCTGCACCATCGCCGCCATGAACGTCCGCGCCTGATGCGGCAGGACGCGGACGTCGCGGGTCGAGGCGTTGATCGCCAGATAATACGGCTCCATCTCTCCCAGAACTCGCCAGGTGCGCCACATCTGCTCGCGCCGCAGGGCTGCTTGCGTGGTCTCCCCAGGGGGGCGCCGCTTGCCTTTCCCTCCCACGCTTGGCGGGGGAGGGTGCCCCGGCAGGGGCAGGAGAGGGCGTCCATCCTCCCGGCGCTTGTCGCCGCATATTTTTCCTTGGGCGTTGTTTCCGCTGGAAGGTTGGGAAAAATTACCGTCGCTCTGCTCCGCATGGAACGGCTCCCTCTCCCGGCCCTTCGGGCCACCCTCTCCCCCCAGGGGGGCGAGGGTAAAAGTTGCGCCGGGAATGTACGCAGTCATGATGCCCTCCCCAGTTCGCGCTTCGGAGCCTCGCCCGTGTAGATCGGGCGATCGCCCCATGTTTTCAGGTCGACTGACTTCCAGCCCTCGCCCAAGGAGACCTCATTGATGCTGGCGAGGTTCACGCACACCCGGCGCACCGATCCCGCCGCCGTTGCCACCAGCTTTTTGAGCAAATCGCCCTCAACCTTGACATGCGGGCAATAGATCGTCGCCAGCTTTGCGGCGTCATCCTCCGAGACCGGCTGGGCGGGAATCCAGGTCAAAACCCGGCTGTGGAACCGCTCCCAGCGCTTCAGTTTCGTCGGGATCAACTCCTCGCCGACCATGAGAATCATGGCCTGCGATCCCTCGTAGATATCCCTGACCAGTTCCAGCATGCTGCCCGAGCGCAGGCAGTAGTCGAACTCATCCAGAATGAGCATGCGCCCGTTCGCGGCGAGCGTCTCGCAGCATTGGTCGAGCAGGGCGGCGATGCCGCCAGCGGGTTTGACGCCCATCTCCAGCAGGATTTTTTCGAGCAGGGCTTTCCGGCCCCATGCAGATTTGATCTGCACGAAATAGCCGCGCACCTGGTTCGCCACCGCCAATGCCGCCGTGGTCTTGCCGTAACCAGACGGGCCATACAGCACCGCGAGGCCGGGCAGGGTTTCATGCCGGGCGGCGAGGACATCCACCGCATAGCGCACCATGTCCATGTTTTGGATTGTTGCCAGTTTCCGTGCCATAATTGCTACTCCTTGTTTGTTGCTACCAGGCCGCCGGGTTCATGCTCGGCGGCCCATTTTTGGGCTTGCGTCCGGTATTTCACGGACTCCGGGAAATGCTGATGCCACCAAGCATCGTCTTCAGAAACAGGTTCGCCCGCCGCAATCCGGGCATCCAGCGCCAGCCAGTCTTCGTAGTTCCGCCCCGGTACTGCGGACGGCGATTGCCCTGCGGACGGTGCTTCTTCTGCTGGCGTCTCCGGGTTTGCGGGCAGGCAGCGGATGGTTTCGATGTCGATCACCTTGCCGCCGCCGATGACGATGGGAGCCGCTGCGGGCTGCATCTCGATCAGCGGGCGGGCTTCGTCCTTCGCCTCGTCGATCTTCGCCTGGGCGCGGCGAATCTTCCCGGCAGCCCGCTCGGCGCGTTTTTGCTCGATCACCGTCTCGCCAAACGGGTTTGTGGCGTTGCCCTCGAAATCGGCGTCGCCGAGATAAACGCCATCCATGCGGAACAGCCACACCTTGTCCTTGTCGTGAATGTCGTAGCGGACAATGATCTCCTCGCCCTCGGTCAAGCGTTCCACCAGGTCACGGCGGAAGTAGATGTTGCCAAACAGGTTGATCTTGCCGCGCTTCGGCGTCCGGATGATCTCCGGCATCCACAGGGATTCAAGCTCCGGTGCGCCCGGCTCGAAAACCACGCTTGTCGGGTCCAGCTTCGCGGCATACGCCTCATCCGGCGTCATGCCTTCCAGTTCCCTGTTTTTACGATGCTCGCTGTTGTAGGCGTTTACCGCATCCTCAACGTCATCAAGAAACTGTTTCCAGGTAGGCAGTTTTACGCCGCCGCCGTCCTTCCTCGCCAGCTTCTTCGTCATCTGGGTGACGTAGTTTTTGTCCGCTCCCCGCCATACGCAGGAATCGTATTTGCGGGCAAGGGGAATCAGCGTGACCGGCCAGAGGCGCTCAATGAGGCCGCGACCTTGCGGGTTGCCGGGAATGCCGGTGCGGTGTTCGATCCCCTGCCGGGCCAGATGCCCGGTCACGGCGTCATCAATGGCCTTGCCGGTCTGGCCCGCGCCATTGTCCGAGTAATAGATCAATGGCCGCGCCCTGGTGACCATCTGCGCGTGGCGGATGGCATCGGAAACCGCAATCGTGGATTCCGAAAACGAGGCGCTCCAGCCGACAATGCGGCGGGAGGCCGCGTCCATGACGAATGTCACTTCTGGCTGGAATGGCCCGCCATGCACCGGATGCTTGACCTTGGCCTTGAAGCCGTGGCCGTCGCCAATCCATACGTCGTTGCTTTTCATCTTGCTCCAATCACGTTTGTTGTAGGGTTTCAAGGCTTTCATCGCGCTGCCGGTCAGCCTGCCCCGGTTTTTGTCGATGATGTTCATGCTGGCAATCAGCCGCCGCGCCTGGTGAATCGAAGGCACGGGGCAGGAGAGTTCAATTTTTCCCGTCGTAACCGCCTTCATGAATTTTTCATACGCCTCGGCGAGAGGCGGGCGCTTCGGGTCCTGGTAAAAGGGCAGGAAGGCGTTCGCCCAAGGCGGCAGCTTCTTCTCTGCCCGATGCTGCCGGGGCGTAAGTTCGCCCGCTCCCAGCCAGCGTTTTAACGTTGGCACCGACGGTATTCCGTCGGCGGCGCGGCGTCCGCGTGGCGCAACCGCCATGCGCATGGCATCGATCACCGCGCCGTCGATGCCCCCCGCCCGCGCCCCAACAACCAGATGCTGCATGGCCGCTGCCTTCGAGCAGCCTGTCTCCGCGACCAGGCGGGCGATGGCGGCGGTTACGGCGATGCGGGCATCCCGTGTGCGCCGCTGGAAATCCGTGAGGAGCAGTTCCTCTTCCGGGATGATCGCGGGAACCGGCGGGCGAGCGGCGGGCGTGGCAGCAGGGATGGGCAAGGCAGGCGCGGCCTCTGGCGCGGCGGGAAGCGTCGCAGGCAGTTTCGGGCGCGCCACACGATTCGTCGGGACGCCCTTGGGCGAGCCGCCCAGCAACGCCAGCGCCGCCTGGGTTTCCGGCGGGAGATCGGCGACGCGGTATGCTTTGATGATTCCGCCATTCCCTTTGATCTCCCGGCATTCCCATCCGTGGGCTTGCGCGGCGGTTCTGACCCTGCGCGCGGTGCCGGGCATGCCCGGCAGTCCGGCCAGAAGGGAAGATGACGCGTAGTCCATGATGCTCAGCCTTGCCTTGCCGCCCGGTCGGCTTCGCGCTGTGCCGCTTCCGCCCTGGCCAGCATTGCCGCCGCGCCGGGCAGGCGCTCCAGTACCTTTCGCGCCAACTTTTGCGAAAGCGGCGTCGGGTCGTTGGGCGAGAGCACGCGGGCCAGGATCGGGCGCGAGCATTGCAAGATCGCCGCCACGCCCGCCTTGCCGGAAGCGTGGCAGGCGCAGGCAACCACCAGCCGTTTCCTGGCCTCGGTGAATTCCCACTCGGAGAGGGGCTTGACCTGCGCCTTTTCCGCCTTTTCCTTCACCCGGATCACAAAATCCAGTGCGTGGATGTGGCCTTTTCGCGCTTCATCCACGCGGTCGTAGAGCTTGACGATGGTCTCGCCCTGGCGGGCGACCAGGTTCCTCATCTCGCCGATTTCGTGGGAGAGCGCGAGCAAGGCCGCGCCGTCCGCCCTGGGCGCAAGGGCTTCCCGCCGGGCGCTCCTCAATTCAAAGAACGCCTTCACCAGCGCCTTCTTGAAGGCGACCACCACCGGGGAATTGCGCATCAGGGTCAGGAGGAAGGTGGCTTGGGGTTCGGTGAGGAGAGCGTATTCGGCATCGCCGCCCCCGCGTCCGATATGACGGTTTGCTTGGATTTCAAATCCAACCGAACCGAAGTCGGTCAAATCCTCCACGTAGCGCCGCGTCAGCTTGATAACGCTGGCGTGCGGATTCCCCGTTCCCTCCGCAATCGCCAACGTGGTCGTCACCGCTTCGCCGTCGCGGGTAAAAACCAGCGAGGCGGGGGCATCCAAATCATCGTCATTGCGAGGGCCGAAGGCCCGTGGCAATCCACACGCCGGTTCCGCCTTGCCGCCATGCTCCCGGCCAACCCTGGGGGAGCAGGATGCTCCCCCTACTTTGCCCGTTGTCATCGTGTTCATGACGCGCTCCTTCCGCCGACAGAGGCCGGAACCCGGCGCAGACGAACTTGCCCTTGCCATATTTCTGACGCGGGTTTCTCAATGATGCGGGCGATGGCTGCCTGTATACGCGGGCTTTTGTTCGTTCCCGAGATGGTTGCGCCCACTGCTGATCTCGTCACACCAAGCTGGTCCGCAAGCAATGCTTGCGTGATCCCACGCATGCGCATCGCGGCCTTGATTTCTTCGACATGCATTTTTTTCCCCCTTGTGGTTTACTTGTCAACAGGTGACAATGCGATTACTACAGGCGTGACTATGCCAACATTTGTTTGCATTGTCAACGATCGTTGCAAATTTTTTTATTTTTTTCTGCCGAGGCTCAGGCATGGATATTGATCGGGCAGACCTGGCGATCAGGTTGGTTGAAGAGCGCGCCAGAATTGGCTACTCACAAAACGACTTTGCAACAAAGCTCGGCATCAGCCGCGAGGGGTTGCGTCTCTACGAGGCGGGGCAACGCGGCATCAGCGCGGAGATACTGGCGCGGGCGGCAATATTGGGCATGGACGTGCAGTACGTGTTGACCGGAATCCGTTCGTCGAATGTCAGTGCGATAGAGCAAGCGGCGATGCCTTCTATGGCAACCTTCATCGCGGACAACAAGGGAAACGTGGTCAGCGTCGCTCAAGCGGGTGCGACCATCCACCAAATTACGACCCAACGGCATATCACGCGCACTGTGGCCGATGTCAAGCCAGGGGAAGAACACATCAGCGACGAGCAAGCGGCGGTCTTGCTGGAATTTGTCAACAAGATCGTCGAGACAGAAACGAGTTTGAAGAAAAAGCCGGGAACGCACAGGTCTGTCTGGGGTGCGCTGAATGCGCACTGTGGTGTTCCAA
The DNA here is from genome assembly GCA_031290955.1 of Zoogloeaceae bacterium. GTDB lineage: Bacteria > Pseudomonadota > Gammaproteobacteria > Burkholderiales > Rhodocyclaceae > Azovibrio. The sequence goes on from JAISLJ010000039.1 coordinate 13,311, forward strand.
AATACAGGCTGATCAAACGCGAAGATTTCCAGAAAGCACAGAAGTATCTGCGCATGTGGATAGGCCGCCTGGATTCGATGGGAAGTGCGCCAACCAAGAACGGCGACGCATGGCGGAAGCGCAAATATGCTTACATCAAGATCAACACCAAGGATGATCCTGATGTGGTGTCGCGGTATATCAAGAAAAATTTTGATGCTGCAAGTCTTACGAGTTTGTCGAATGATCAACTCGAACAGACCTACCGCTACGTCGCTGGCAGAAAAAGCAGGTCATAACCAAGGGGGAATATCATGCAAACGCGCTCGCCTCCGTGCCGCGAACGAACAGGTGGCAAAAGAAGACAAGCGCGCACGGAGCGTCCATAATTACATCTCCCACGATCTCGGAGAACGTCATGAAGAACCTCTTGATGATGCTGTTCCTGCTGCCCTTGCTGGCGCATGCGCAGGTCTATAAATGCACGCAGAATGGCAAGGCCACGTATTCGGACAGGCCCTGCGATGGGCAGGCGCATGAGCAGAAGGTCAGCAGCGGGCGAGAAAGCAAGCCCACGCCACCTGCGGCAGAAATCAAGCCGGGAAGCGATGCGGCAAAACTCTTGCAGGAAGCCGAAGACATCCGCAACGGCAAGGCGGGTTATGGCGCGAAGGCGCGACAACTCAGGGAAGAAGCCGAGCGCCGCAGGTCTGCCGCCCAAGTGCCGGTACCTAAAGAAACCTTGGCGGAGCAATGTGTTGATCTTTATCGCCCGCATGTGCCATACGGTTACGTCCGTATCCTTCAGAGCACGCTTTGGGACGGCCCGTATCCCACTATCACCGCAGAGGGGAAGACCACGCGGGCGCGGAACAAGTTCATTTGCAGCCTGAAGGACGGCGCGAAGGAAATCGACGTGGAAGAATCAAAGCGCAGGTACATCAACGACTATGCTCGCGGCAAGCGGCATTGATGGAGGAAATTATGGACAAAATCGCCTATGGTCTTCCGACTTTGTTACTGGCTCTGGCTGTAGTAGCAGCCACGATGGGAGCAGAAAATTTAGCAGGAATATTCGCCGTGCTATTGCTCTTGTCGTTAATGTTTGGGAAGGTCTGAATAAGCCCCTTTCCCCAAAAATATATCCAATAAAATCAATGATCTGCACTACTAATCTGGGGGCTTTTTCAGTGTTTCCTTTACTCTGTTTTATATTGTGTTCAAGAATTTATCTCGTGGCGCAAAGCCCGCGCAGAAAGCGCGTCGGGTAGATGTTACCGACACGGCGCAACAAAAAACCGCCGCAGAAAAGCTAAGTCTCTTGCCTTTTGTCCTTATGGCGGCAATGGCTATCGTGGCCATTGTTGTCAAGGAGAGTGATGGCGGCGGTCCAAAATGCAGTAGCCCTGAATTTGCTTATGCGTGGTCGGAAGTGCTCATGAAAGAGCGTCTAAAATCACCGGCGTCGGCAGATTTTCCTGCTGTTGCGCAGAAGATCAATGACCTCGGTGGGTGTCGTTTTTATATCAGATCGTATGTGGATTCGCAAAATAGTTTCGGAGCCATGCTCAGGACGCGCTACGGCGCGACACTCCAATGCAAAGGTGATACATGCACATTGGAAAGCCTGAATACCTGGTAGCCTACCGAATCCCTTCATCCTGCCCGCCTTGCGCGGGTTTTTTTATGATGGCGCCAATGACGGTGCGACCGCCGCGGTGTTCCGAGCACCAACGGCAGCCACCGCCCGCAGAACCAGCTGCGTTTGGCCGAGGCACCGACAGTGCGCACACTGCCCGCCTAGGCTACCACAGGCGTTAAAAAAATGCAGGATATTCGATGCGGAAGTTGCAATCGCAAACTCGGTGAAGTAGGACAGTTTGATTGTTTGGCGATCAAGTGCCCCAGGTGCAAGACACTCAACCACTATTCAGGAAACATCGCAGGTCATGAGCCTCAACCAGAAAGCGCCGCCGGGCGCGTTGAGGATCATGCACATGGAAATCAGCAGGGAAGTTAGCCGATCCGCATTGCGGTATTTCGGCGGAAAGTGGGCGATTGCGCCCTGGATCATCGAGCACATGCCCGAGCACCGTGTCTATGTTGAGCCATTCGGCGGCGCGGCCTCGGTGCTGCTCCGGAAGCCACGCAGCAAGGTCGAGGTGTACAACGATCTGGATGACGAGATCGTCGGCCTGTTCCGGGTCATTCAAAGCCCACTGCAATGCCGCGAATTGTTCCGGCTCTTGCGGCGGACGCCGTACTCGCGGCGCGAGTTCGAGTTGGCGTTCCAGAAAACCGATGACCCGTTGATCCGGGCACAACGCGCCATCATCCGGGCGTACATGAGTTTTCACCACACGGCGCTGTTCAACCCGAAAAAAACGACGTTTTCCAACGCCCGTCACCGCCGCAAGAATGGGCATTCCAAGGCGTTTGGCGTCCATCTGCCTGCGTTTGCGTGATGTCATCATCGACAACATGGACGCGCTCGATGTCATTCGTGTGCAGGATACGCCCGATGCGTTGTTTTTCGTCGATCCACCCTACGTCGCCAGCACCCGCAACAAGAGCGCGTTCTATCGGCATGAGATGGATGACGATCAGCATCTGGCGCTGCTCAATTGCCTCAAGGCCGTGCAGGGGCGCGTGATGATTTCCGGATACGCCAGTGATCTTTACGACGATATGCTGATCGGCTGGGAGCGCCTCACGCGCAAACACTACGCGGCGGCGAGCGGCGCGAAAGAGCGAACTGAGGTGCTGTGGATTTCGCCGCCGTCGCGGGAATGATTCATCCGCCGCAGATTCCACTTGGTTCAGGGGCAGGACAGCGTAATGATGTCCATGTCGCAACCAGCCACGCAGGAGATTTCCATGAGAAACAACACGCAAATCCTTGAGACCGAAAATGAGGGCTACGGATTTTTCGGCACGACAATATCCGGGAAACACAGGCCGCCTGGAACGCCGCCATGACCCTGATCGGCGGCGCATCCGGCAAGAGCGCCACGCAAATCCGCAAGTTCCTGGATTCCCGCTTCGGCAGAAACTTCGCCGACGAGGTTATCGACCACATGGCAGTCGGAACGCCGGTGGTTGATGCTATCGCCAAGACCATCGCGCTCTGGCAGCAACGGTTTTCAATGCGCCTGGGCCAAAACCATCTCGACGGCCACATCCACGCGGCAAGCGGAGGGCGGTAGAACTTCCTGTTTTTCTCCCTCAATTGAGGGAGAGTTTCATGAAGCAAGCAGGGTAGGGCGATTTTGTTTTTTTGCGACACGCTTGCGAAAAGGCTGGATGCAAATTTACGCAAAAAGTGTTGCAAGTTCACTGGGTGCGTCGTAGAATATGGTTGCCCTAGAAATTCTGCGGGAAACGAGATCAACATCAGGAGGCGAGTCACATGCATTTGACAAAATTAGGTGTCGAGTTGCGCAAGTTGCGTTTGGAACTTGGCATGACACTCTATGACATGGCGCAAAAGCTCAATGTGTCATCGAGTCTGCTGTCCAGCGTTGAAACCGGCAGGAAACCGGCGACAGACTCTTTCATGAACAAACTGGTGGAGCAGTTCGATGTCGTGAAATGCCGCAAGGATGAGTTTATGCGTTTGGCAGAGGAAACGAAGACGGACGTAAAAATCCGCCTTGACCATGAGAACGTGTCTGCCAGAGACGTGGCTCTGGCCTTTGCCCGGAATTTTGACAAACTGAACGCCCAGCAGCTTGATCAAATCATGAAAGTCTTCAATCCAGCCAGGAAAGGGAAGTAATGACACAAATCGACTTTGTTGTCCCGCCGCGCAGCAAGGAAAACATTTACGCTGTCGCGAGTGGGGTTCGGAATATTTTCAAGTACGACGGCACAAAAGTTCCGATGGGAATGGTTTATGAAGTACTCCCGCATCTTGGAAATTTTTTCCCGAAGAAAACGTTTCCGTTCCTCCACGGCATACGGTTCGAGGTTTGTCATCAACATGAGATGGGTGACGATCACGGGCAAACCATCCCGGAATTAAAACTCATCAGACTCCGTGAGGATGTGTATGACGGCATGTGCCAAGGGAACGGCAGGGACCGTTTTACAGGCGCGCATGAACTCGGTCATCTGTTCTTGCACCGGACAGCGGGGTTTTCACGGGTAGCGCCGAACTCGAACACCAAACTCTATTGCAAAAGCGAATGGCAAGCGAACACGTTTGCCAGCGCCTTCCTGATTGATGAGGCGTTGTTGCCACAATTCCGCTCCGCCGAAGAAGTGCAGGATGCTTTCGGCGTCTCCAAGAGCGCCGCAGAAGCGAGGATCAAGGCATGTTCACAGAAAAAATGAAAAGACGAGCCGAAGTTCCAGCTTCGACCCGTCTTGTTGTTGCGTCACTGGGCGATAACCATCCTTGCAAACGGTTCTCGAAAGACACACGCGTCTTTCAGAATAGCAGAGATGTTCCGAATTTTCCAGTGGGAAAGGAGGGACATTTATGGAAACAAACCGCAAACCGGCTCCGGCTGGCTTTCGCTGGGTTTACTGTCGTTTCCGCCGGGTCAGGAACTCGGCGAGAATGCTGGATGCCCACAGCTACGGCTATGAAGCCTGGCGCTTCCTAGTCCGCGCCTGATGTAATGGGCGATCAATGAAGTAGTGGGGTAGGCGGGAATCCGCCTACCCTTTTTTCTGTTGTTGCTTCCGTTCTCCGCCCTGCCGAAACCCTTCGCACTGCCGCCTTCGGGCGGCTTTTTTTATGCTTGGCGACATGATGAATTATCAAACCGCCTCGCATGCCATCGCCTTTCCCGAAGACGGGAAAGTTCCTGAATGGATACAACTGCTGCCTTCCGGTCAGTTTTCTGGCCGCGATGGGCGCGGGCCGTATCGCACCGACGCCTCCAGCATCAAGTCCTGGTTCGACCGCTGGGGCGAGCGCGTCATCGACTACGAGCATCCCACCGAACGACACGGCCAGCCCGTTCCCGCCGCCGGGTGGATTCGCGCCATTGAAACGCGGCCCGGCGGCATCTACGGGCGCGTCGAATGGACGGCGCGGGCAAAAAACATGATCGCCGAGCGCGAGTATCGCTACATCTCGCCCGTCTTCGATTATGACAAGACCGGGCGCGTGGCGCGCATCGTGTCTGCCGGTTTGACCAACCAGCCCAACCTTTTTTTAACGGCGTTCAACCGCCAAGAACCATCTGGAGATGATGACATGGAAGACTTTTTGCAGCGCGCCCGCCAGCTTTTTGGCGCGGCGGATTTGACCAAGGATGCGGCACTCGCCGAGCTTGACAAGCTCATCGCCCTCACCGCCGCGCCGGAAATGAAAACGGCACGGCAAACCCTGGGCGTGGCGGAATCCGCCGGACTCGCCGATTTCATCAAGGCGGCGCACAGCTACACGCCGCCCAAGCCCGCGACGGATGACAGCGAAGCCGCCACCCTGAAAACCGAACTCACCCGCGCCCTGCAACGCATCCTGACGCTCGAACAGAAAAGCGTCGGCGACGAGGTGGAAAAACTCATCGCCGAAGGCCGCGCCGCCCACAAGATCA
>JAISLJ010000040.1 GCA_031290955.1 Zoogloeaceae bacterium
TGTTCCAAGGGCGCAACGAACTATCCAGCCGGGCCGGTCAAACGGGTGGAATCTATCCGCTTCGGCCTGCAAGGGGAAGATACAAGGGAGTGCACACTCCGGCGCGAAGCGCCGCATATATTTCCTTGGGCGGTCGCATTGCGGAAAGCCTGGAAGAAATGAGCGTCGCTACGCTCCGCAAGGAAGGACGCCCTCTCCCGCCCCTGCGGGGCACCCTCTCCCGCCAAGCGGGCGAGGGGAAAGATATGGGCGCGTTCGCGCCAAAGGGTGGAAGTGGATTACCACGGGCCTTCGGCCCTCGCAATGACGAGGGTTTGGGGGTTGGGTGTCTCGTTGCAAGCGCGGGCAGCGGTCTCCGTTGTAGGGGCGGGTTTGAAACCCGCCCCTACAGTGACGGTATTTGCGGGCGTTTCGCCATTGCGACCACGCTTCACCCCGTCATTGCGAGGAGCGAAGCGGCGCGGCAATCCACCGCCATCATTCGGCGCGAATGCGCCCATACTCCCCCCCATCGGGGGGCGAGAGGCCCAAACAGCGGCATCACCGCGCCCGCAGGGCCATTGCCGTCCGCCAGGACTGTTATACTGGCGGCCTTGCTGGAATTGCGCATGAATACTCCTTCCCTGAAACTCCTGCATACTTCTGACTGGCATTTGGGCCGGAGTTTGTGTGATCGGGCGCGGCATGCGGAGGCGGAGGCTTTTCTGGAGTGGCTGTTGGCGACGATGCGCGCGCATGCGGTCGATGTGCTGCTCGTTGCCGGGGATGTCTTCGACAGCGCCGCGCCCGGCACACGGGCACAGACGCTCTATTATCACTTCCTTTCCCGCGCTGCCCGCTTGTGTCGGCATATTGTCGTGATCGCGGGCAACCATGATTCGCCTTCCTTCCTTGATGCGCCGGAACCGCTCCTGAAGGCGCTCTGCGTGCATGTGACGGGAAGCGCCCGCGAGCCGCCGGAGGAGGAAGTCCTGCTGCTCGCCGGGCCGCTGGGCGAGGCGGAATTGATTGTCTGCGCCGTGCCCTACCTGCGCGACCGCGACCTGCGTCTGGCCCAGGCCGGGGAAGATCTGGCCGACAAGGAAAAAAAACTCCTCGATGGCCTGCGGCGGCATTATGCCCGCGTGGGGGAAAAGGCGGCCGAGACGCGACGCATGCTGGGGCGGGAGATTCCCGTTGTCGGCATGGGGCATCTGTTCGTTGATGGCAGCAGCCGTGTGGCGGATGACGGCACACGCGAACTCTACATCGGCTCGCTTGCGGGCGTGGAAGCGAGCGTTTTCCCGCCGGTGTTCGATTATCTGGCCCTGGGCCACCTGCATGCGCCGCAGCGGGTGGGGCAGGAAACCCGCCGTTACAGCGGTTCGCCCTTTCCCATGGGCTTTGGCGAGGCCGGGCAGCAAAAGAGCGTTTGCCTCGTGACCTTTCAGGGGACAAGGGCGCAGGTGGAAACGCTCGCCATCCCGGTGTTCCGCACGCTCCTCCGCTTGCAGGGCGACGAGGCGAGTCTCCTTGCCCGGCTTCAGGAACTGCGCGCAGCAGGGGAGGCGGCCTGGCTGGAAATCAGCCTGGATGCGCCCGCGCCCGCCCAGGAGATTTCCGCTCGTCTGCATCAGGCGGTGGCGGGTTCCGGGCTGGAAATCCTGCGCATCCGTCCGCCGGTGGCCGTCGGGGCGCTCGCGGCGGAAAACGCCGGGGAGAGCCTGGAAGCCTTGCCGGATGGCGAAGTTTTCCGCCGTTGCCTGCTCCGGCATGAAGTTCCCGAAGACGAGTGGCCGGAGCTTCTGCGCGCCTATGCGGAAATCACGCAGACGCTTGCGGAAGCCGATCCCCTGGCGGAATGAACGGGCATGCGCATTCTGGAAATTCGCCTTGAAAACCTGAATTCGCTGCTGGGTCGATGGACGATCGATCTCACCCATCCGGCCTATGAACTCGACGGGATCTTTGCCATCGTCGGCCCGACAGGCTCCGGGAAAAGCACCATCCTGGACGCCATCTGCCTCGCGCTCTACGGGCGCACGCCGCGGCTGGCGAAAATCTCCTCCAGTGAAAACGAGATCATGTCCCGTCCGGCGCGCACCGCCTTTGCCGAAGTCACTTTCACGACCGGGAAAGGGCGCTTTCGCTGTCACTGGAGCCAGCGCCGCGCAAAAAGCGGCCTCCTGCAAGCGCCGCGGCACGAGATTGTCGATGCGGATTCCGGCAAGATCTTGGCGCATCGCCTGCAGGAAGTGGCGCTGCGCATTGAGGACGCCACGGGCATGGATTTCGGGCGTTTTACCCGTTCCATGCTTCTCGCCCAAGGGGAATTCGCGGCTTTTCTCGGCGCGAAGGCCGATGAGCGCGCCCCGATCCTGGAGCAGATTACCGGCACGGAAATCTACAGTCGCATTTCCATCGCCGCGCATGAGCGGCATGCGCGGGAAAAACGCGAACTGGAACGGCTGGAAGCGGAATGCGCGGAGTTTCCCCGTCTGGCGGCAGAGGAGGAAGCGGCGCTTGCCTTGCGGCTTGAACAGGCAATCGCGGCGGAAGCCGGTTTGCGTCGGGAGATTGATGCCCTGACCCTGGCTGCGCGCTGGCGGGAACATCTCGACGCGCTCGAAGAAAATCTGCAACAACTCGCCCGGCAGCGGACAGCACTGGAGACGCGCCTTGCCGCCTTTGCGCCCGAGCAGGAACGCCTCGAATGCGCCAACCGCGCCTTGCGGCTCGCGGACGATCATGCCCGGCTCATGACGCTCCGCCAGGCGGAGGAAACGGAACGCGCCGCGCTGGAAGCGGCGCAGCAGGCGCGTCCGGCGCAAAAGGAAGGACAACGTTCGACGGGCGCGGCGTGGCAGGCGGCCAGGCAGCGTTGGGAAGCCTGCCGGGCGGCGCAGCAGGCAGCACAACCCACGTTCGACAAGGTGCGGGAACTCGACCTGAAGCTGGCCGAAAAATCCGCCGTGCTGCAAGCACTCGCCGCCCGCATTGCCGCCGCGACGACCCGGCTTGCCGCGCTGCGCGAAGATGCCGCCCGGGATCAGGCGACGCATGCCGCGCACAGTGCCGAACGGGATCGCCTGCGCCGTCTTCAGGAGGAAAAGCAGGCGGATGGTCTTCTGGTGGAAGCGTGGAGCGGGCTGGAAAACCGCTTCGCCCATCTGGAAAGCCTGTTGCTTCAGGACGAAGCCAGAAAGCGTGCCCTGGCCGAAGCCCACGCGGCCAAGGCGGAAGCCCTGCGCCAGCGGGAGGCGGCCCAGGCGCGTTTTACGCAGGCAAGCCAGGAGCGCGAACAGCAGGCGGCCCGTCTGCATGCGGAGGAAAGCCGCCTTGCCGCGACGCTCCAGGGCCGGGAATTGGCCGCGTGGCGTGAGGAATTGCGCGCCCGGACAACGCAGGCGGCGGCGCTCACCCAGGCCATGCAGGGATGTGCGCGGCTCGACGCGGCGTGGAAAACCATCGCCGCGCTCACAGAGGAACAACGCGCCCTGCATGCGCGGGCGGTGACGCTGGAACGAGAGCTGGCGCAGGAAGAAGAACGCCAGACACAGGCGGAAACAGAATTGCGTCTGGCGGAAAACCAGTGTCTCCTGCTCCAGAAGATCGAAAGTTTCGAAGCTGCCCGTCACAGTCTGCGCGAGGGGGAACCTTGTCCGCTGTGCGGCGCGTTGTCGCATCCCTTTGCCATGCCGGAGGCGCTTCCGGAGATCGGCGCGGCCCGGCAGCAACGGGAGGCGGCGCGGCAAAAGCGGGAGGCGAGCCTTGCGCGTCTCACCGACCTGCGCATTGCGGTTGCCCGCGTCGTCCAGGATCAGGAACGCCAGGAAGCCAGGCTGCGCGAAGAGATGGAAATCGTCGCGCACAACCCGCTTACAGACGGTCCTGCGGACGGCAATCCTGCGGGCGGCAATCCTGCGGGCGGCAATCCTGCGGGCGGCAATCCTGCGAACGACGATTTTCCTTCCCGTCTTGCGCGTCGGCAGGCGGCATTGCGGCAGGCGGTGGCGGAGAATACGGAGAACATGGCGCGTTGCGAGGCGACCTTGCGGGAAGCCGAAACCCTCCTGCACACGCGGGAGACTGCGCGAAAAACGCTGGAAGCAGCGGGCGCGGCGCTTGCGGAAGCCGAACGGACGATGCTGCACGCCAACCACGGGCGCGACACGGCCCAGGCGCGGCTTTCCACACTGTGCGCGGAAGCGGAACAGGCCCGCGCAACCCTGGTCGAGGCCATTGCCGCCCTGCGTCAGGAAAGCCCCGTGGATGGGGACGCGCCTGTTCCCGCAGAGGCTTTGCCGTGCGCGGACGCCTTTGCCTGCCTGCTTTTGGCATTTCCCGCGGAAGGCGATGGCGCGGATACCGCCCTGGACGGGGATCCCGTGGCATTTATACGCCGTTTGCGGGAAAAACTGCTGGCCCGCCGCGCCGCCTGGCTTTATCGTCAGGCGGAAATCACGCGGGAGGAAGCGGCGATGACGGCGCTTGCGCGCGTTGGCGAGCGCCGTGCCGGACAGATTGAGGCCGCTGCCGCCGAACTGCGCCAACAGACGGAAGACTTGCGCCAGCGTGAAGCGGAGAATGCCGCCCTGTGCGCGGAACGGCGGGCGCTCTTTGGCGAGCGAAATCCCAACCGGGAGGCGGAACGCCTGACCCAGGCGCTGGAGGAAGCGGAGCAGCAGCGGGAAGCGGCGCGGCAGGCGGCGGCGACGGCTGAACAGGCATTCCAGACGCTGGAGACGAACTTGCGTGAACTTGCCCGGAAGATTGCTGCCCGCGCCCCGGAACTGGCGGCGGCGCAGGGTGATTTTGCGGCGCGGCTTTGCGCCAATGGTTTTGCGGATCTGGCGCAGTATCGGGCGGCGAGCCTGCCGGAGGCGGCGCATCGCGCGCTTGCCCGGCAGGCGCAGGCGCTGGTCGGGGAAGAGGCCGCGCTTGCCCGGCAGGAAGTGGAAAAGAAGCAGGAACAAGCCCGTCTTCTTGCCGAAGCGCGGACAGAAACGCGGGCGCTGCCCGAACTCCAGACGGCGCTCCGCGAAAAAAACCAGCGGATGCAGGAAACGCAACAGGAAATCGGCGCATTGCGCCAGCGGCTTGCCCACAACGAGGAACAAAAACGCGCCCACGCCTCGCGCATCGCGGCGCGGGAGGCCCAGGCGCGGGAACGCGCCAGATGGGAACGTCTCCAGGCGCTGATTGGTTCTGCCGACGGCAAGAAATACCGGAATTTTGCCCAGGGTCTTACGTTCGAGCGCCTGATTGCGCACGCCAACCGACAGCTTGTCAAAATGACGGAGCGCTACCTGCTTTGTTGCGGCAAAAAGAACCCGCTTGATCTGGATATTATTGATGGCGACCAGGCTGGAGAGATTCGTTCCACGAAAACTCTTTCTGGCGGCGAGCGTTTTATTGTCAGCCTTGCCCTGGCGCTGGGTCTTTCCAGCATGGCGGGCAGCCGCATGCGGGTTGATTCGCTGTTCCTGGACGAAGGTTTTGGCGCGCTTGATGATGATGCTCTGGATACGGCGCTGGATACCCTGCTGGGTTTGCGGCGCGAAGGCAAACTGATTGGCGTGATCTCACATGTTCCTGCCCTGCGGGAACGCATCGCCGCCCGGATTCGTGTTGAACCGCAAACTGGCGGCACAAGCAGCCTGATTGGCCCTGGCGTGCGCGAGGAATCTTCCCGGTGATGCATGCTTCTCTTTGGGAGACGCCCCCAAATGTTCAAACCTTCTGTATTGCGAAGGCCGAAGGCCCGCGACGCAAAACGCTTTTATCCATTCCCTCTCCCCCTTTGGGGGGAGAGGGAATGGGAGAGGGGGGATTTTTCTTCGGCGAAGCCGCTATTTTTCATCTTCCCTTTCTGCGGGAAAACCGCCCAGGGGAAAACATGTGCGCGCGCGTTGTTGACATGAGCCAGCCGCTGGCGAACCTTTCTCCGCCGCTGGCTCGTGTTTCTCCGTCGCTGGCGGAGTCTGGCGGGTGGCGGGTTGGGCTTGATGCAGTAGACATCGTCAACGACTCGCCGTAGAATGCCTTCATCTCAAAATCAAGGAGGCATCATGACCACACACGGCGACTATCTGCCGAAGAAAGAAGCGGAGTTGATCGACTGGGGCAACAATTTTGTCACGGAAATTACGGCTTCCGGCCCGGTGTGGGAGATTCCCCCCACGGAAATCTCAGGAGTCAGCACGGCGCTGACCAACTTCAAAACCCTGCACGCGCAAGCGGTCAGTCCGAGCAAGACCAGCGTGATTGTCGCGGCAAAGAACGCGGCCAGGGATGACTTCAAGGCGCGGGTGCGGGCGATGGTGCGCTTCCGCTTTGCCAACCCGTCCATCAGCGATGCCGACCGGGTGCGCTGCGGCCTGCATCCGCGTGACAACACCAAGACGCCCATTCCCGATCCCACCACGGTGCCGCTCATTGCGGAACTCAAGCCGCTCGGCAACACCCGCGTGGAAATCCGCGCGCACGACGAGGCAACGCCGGAGAGCCACGCCATTCCCTACGGGTACAATGGCTGTCTACTAAGATATGCCTTCGGGCCGGGGCCGATCACCGATCTTGCCGCCTTGACCCACAGCACGCTGATGACGCGCCTGCTCTTCACGCTGGTTCTGCCGCCGGAGGCTTCGGGTTCCCGGCTCTCCTGCGCCGTCGCCTGGCAGAACGAACGCGGGCATGTGGGGCAGTTCAGCGAAATACAGAGCGTGGTGGTGGCGTGAGGGTTTGGGACATGGCGCGGAATCTTGCGTCCTTCGTGTCCTTTGGACGTTGGACGCTGCGCGATAAAACCGCGTAGCGCCAGTTTGTTCTATGGGAAGGGGCAAGAAACATGCCGTACCAATCTATTCTTCACTGCAAGCGTTCTGCGTTTGTATTCCTGCTCGCGCTATTCCTGCTTGTCTGTCGCAATGCAAACGCAGGATGGTACAACGTAACGAATTACGAGGGACAGGTTGGCACGTATCCGGTTCATCTTTCGATCCAGAAATATGAATCTTCCGGGGATGGCCTGACTATCCTCGGGAGCTACTACTATGATCGCCACATGGCGCCCATCCCTCTTTATGGCAAGCTGGGTGAAGGAGGGAAACTCTCGCTTTGTGAAATCCATTCTGACGATGAATACGCCAAAATAATCATTCACGGCTCAAGGTCTCCGGTTGATGTGTCCGCTTGCCCGTTTCAACTGGTGCTGGCTCATCAATCGGCAAGCGGGTATTGGACAGAGGGCAAGCAAAGATACGAAGTCGCGCTCAATGAAACTGCCCGCCTTGATGATAGTGGCCGGGATTTTGTCCTCACGGACAAATTCGAGATTCCCTTCTGGGGGCAAACTGCGCAACATATGTTTATCGGAGCTTACGAGCCAAATGATGCGGGGAATCGTGGTGTTCGCGTCACCGTGAAAGTGATGAACAAAAGTTCTCGCCAACTGGTTCAAATCATACAGCCGGAAGACGATTGTCTTTTTGGTTTTTTCACGACACCAATTTATATGAATATTGAGAGCGACATTAGTGATGGCTACGGTCCGCATGGCCCGGAGAAGATAATTTTCAACTGCCATAGCCCAAAAATTCTCCAGTTTTCCTTTTATAGACTGAACAAATCTACCAGGAAATTTAAACTCGTCCCTGATTAGGGAAATCCTGATTGTCCCGGTTCAGTTATTCGTCACAAGTAAGCGAGCGCGGCGAAGCAATCTGGAAGTCTCCCATGCGCGGCAAGGGTGTGTGGATTGCCACGGGCCTGCGCCCCTCGCAATGACGAAATATTGGGCGTTTGGTTCATTGCTGTGGGCGGTTGTTCTGTTGCTGTGGGTGGTTGTTCCGTTACTGTGGGCCTTCATTTCATCCCTGCAACCGTCCATCTCGTCATTGCGAGGGCCGCAGGCCCCGTGGCAATACGTATCCAAGCCGTAACCGTATCCAAGCCGTAACTCATTGATTTAAAAAGATGGTTACGGTATTCCCGCATCGGGAAGACCATGAAGCAACAGACATTCGCAACGGTGAAAGGCTTCGAGAAGCACAGCCGGAAGACGCGCAAGGAAGCATTTTTGGCGCGCATGGAGAAGCTGGTTCCGTGGTCGGAATTCTGCGCGCTGATCGAACCGCACTACCCGAAGGCGGGGAAGGGGAGGCCGCCGGTGGGTCTGGAGCGGATGTTGCGTATGTACTTTCTGGCGAACTGGTTCAATCTGGCGGACGAAGCCTGCGAGGAGGCGCTGTACGACACGCCCGTGTTCCGGGAGTTCTG
>JAISLJ010000041.1 GCA_031290955.1 Zoogloeaceae bacterium
CCGCGCGCGATATTGCTCCTGCAACGCCAGCACTTCGTCCGCCGACGCCCCGCGCGCCGAACGATGCTCCAGTCGCCTGTCCAGCAGACCCGCCTCGCCATCGGCTTCGTAACGCGCCAGATAGCGCCGGAAACTGCGCGCGCACATCCCCAGCAGTTCCGCCGCTTCCTCCTGGCTCAAACGACCCTGATTCCAACCTTCATACGCTTCCAGAAAACGCATCTTCCTCACCTCTTCCTGCACGAGCGTCCGCTTCATCTCAAGCCTCCCTGGGAATTCCCAGGGAGATACTATGACGACCGGACAACTATCGCGCTACAAAAGTGGACAGATAGGAAGCTCGCTACACTGTTTCCGCCCTCTGGACTTTCTGGAAGCAATGAGCGTAAGATACGCGCTTCGCCGCGTTAAGAGGACAACTTGCAGGGCGAATCCAAATACTGCTAAAGCGTCGCCGCTCCTGGGCCAGAGCCGGTAACGCCGGAAAACCATGGTCCCGAAGGAGTTTTGATGAGTCACTATTTGTTTACTTCGGAATCCGTTTCCGAAGGTCATCCCGACAAGGTTGCCGACCAGATTTCGGACGCCATTCTGGACGCCATTCTCACGGAAGACCCATACGGGCGCGTTGCCGCTGAAACCTTGTGCAATACCGGCTTGGTCGTGCTGGCAGGCGAAATTACCACCCACGCCAATATCGACTATATCCAGATCGCCCGCGACACCATCCGGCGCATCGGTTATGACAATACCGAATATGGCATCGACTACAAGGGCTGCGCCGTGCTGGTCGCCTATGACAAGCAAAGCCCGGACATCGCGCAAGGCGTCGATCATGCCCATGATGATTACCTGAACCAGGGCGCGGGCGACCAGGGCTTGATGTTCGGCTATGCCTGCCTTGAAACGCCCACCCTGATGCCCTTGCCGATCTACCTTTCCCACCGGCTCGTGGAACGGCAAAGCCAGTTGCGCAAGGATGGGCGGCTGCCCTGGCTCCGACCGGACGCCAAGTCGCAGGTCACGATCCGTTACGCGGACGGCAAGCCCGACGCCATTGATACCATCGTGCTCTCGACCCAGCACGCGCCCGACATTTCCCTGGAAAGCCTGCGCGAAGCGGTAATCGAGGAAATCGTCAAACCCGTGCTGCCCAAGGAACTCGTCAAGGGCGACATCAAATATCTGGTCAATCCCACCGGGCGCTTTGTCATCGGCGGCCCGCAGGGCGATTGCGGACTCACTGGCCGCAAGATCATCGTCGATACCTACGGCGGCGCGGCCCCGCACGGCGGCGGCGCGTTTTCCGGCAAGGATCCGTCCAAGGTCGACCGTTCCGCCGCCTATGCCGGACGCTACGTGGCGAAGAACATCGTTGCCGCCGGACTGGCCGAGCGTTGCCTGGTGCAGGTTTCCTACGCCATTGGCGTGGCGCAGCCCACGTCCATCACGGTGGAGACCTTCGGCACCGGCAAACTCGCCAATGAAAAACTGACCGAACTGGTGCGCGCTCATTTCGACCTGCGCCCCAAGGGCATCGTGCAGATGCTCGACCTCCTGCGTCCCATCTACCGGAAGACTGCCGCCTACGGTCACTTTGGCCGCGACGAGCCGGAATTCACCTGGGAGGCGCTCGACAAGGCGGACACCTTGCGGAACGCGGCCTGAGATTTGCGGAATCGGGGCGACGCGCCTTTTGCGTGCGTCCACGCTTCCTGTTTCTTCGGAGCCTGAACGCCGATGGAGTATTTGCGCGCCCCGTTTTCCAGCCTTCTCCTGGGCATCCTCTGGCTCCTGCACGGCCTGCCTTTCCCCTGGCTGCGTGTCCTGGGGGCGGCGCTGGGGCGGCTCATGTTCCACCTTGCCCGGCGCCGGCGACACATCGCGCGCGTCAATCTCGGCTTGTGCTTTCCCGGCCTGTCGGAGGAAGAACGGGAGACGCTCCTGCGACGGCACTTCATCGTCTTCGCCCAGGCGCTCGTCGACCACATCCTCTTCTGGTGGGCCTCGCCGCAACGCTTGCGGCGACACATTCATGTCGAAGGGATGCAACATCTCGTGGCGGAAGCGGGAAGACCTGTCCTGATCCTTGCGCCGCATTTCGTCGGACTGGATGCGGGCGGCGTTGCCGTAGCCCTGGAAATGCGCGTGGCGAGCATGTATTCCAACCAGAAGAATCCCGTCTTCAACCGCGCCTTCCTTGCCGGACGCCAACGCTTCAACGCGCCCTTGCTCCTTTCCCGGCAGGAGGGCGCGCGCCGCCTCCTGAAGGCAATGAAGGAAGGATTGCCCCTCTATTACTTGCCGGACATGGATTTCGGTCGCAAGGAATCCATTTTCGTGCCCTTCTTCGGCGTCCTGGCAGCGACCATCACCGGCGTTTCCCGACTGGTTCGGGCAAGCGGCGCGAAGGTGATCCCCGTGGTGAGCCGCCTGACCCCGCAGGGCTACGAGGTGCGCTTCCTGCCGCCTTGGGAAGGTTTCCCTGGCGAGAGTGTGGCGGAAGATACCGCTTTCATGAACCGCATGATCGAAACCCAGGTTCTCGCCATGCCCGAACAGTATTACTGGCTGCACAAGCGTTTCAAGACCCGTCCGGCGGGCGAGCCGGGCGTCTATTGAAAAGAAAAGCGTCGCAATCCCTTCAAAGAGCCACGCGCGATCCGGAGTCCGCCATGCCTGATTTTCCCCCGCCCGATCTTGCCCCCATTCTGCCGGAAGATGTTCCCGCCATTGCCGCCCTGGCGCGGCGCATCTGGGAGGACGCCTATTCCAGCCTTCTTCCCCCGGGCCAGATTGATTACATGCTGGCCCAGCGTTACGACCATGACCGACTTCTGGCCGAGATCGGGAATCCACAAAAATGGTGGGTGCAGGCTTTCCTTGGCGATTTTCGCGCCGGGTTTGCCTGTAGCGAGATTCAGGCGGGGGAATCCGGCCCGGAATTCAAGCTGGACAAGCTCTATGTCCATCCGGAAGCGCAACGGCGCGGCATTGGCCGGGCGCTGGTCGCGCATGCCGTGGAGACCGCGAAGGAACAAGGGTTTGATCGCCTCATCCTCGCGGTCAACAAACAGAACACCCGCGCCCTCCAGGCCTACGCCCGCTACGGCTTCACCCGCCGCGCCAGCACCGTCACGGATATCGGCGGCGGCTACGTGATGGACGACTACATCATGGAAAAACGTTTTGGGTGCGGAAATCAGGGGTGAGGTTGAACCGGGGACGGGAGCGTCCAGACAGCGGGAACCGTTTGCAACTTTGCCGCCAACCGCTTCTTTCCCCAGTTTTCCGTCCCCGGATTCCCTGACATCTGGTACGATACGCGGCCAATGGATGCGCTCAACCACTTTCTCCTCGCCGGTTCCGTGCTGCTTCTGGTCAGCATTCTCGCAGGTTCCGTTGCTTCGCGCATCGGAACGCCCCTGCTCCTCGTTTTCCTGGGGCTGGGGATGCTGGCCGGAGAGGATGGACCGGGCGGTTTCCAATTCTCCAATTACTCGCTCACCTATATCGTCGGCTCGCTCGCGCTCGCCATCATCATCTTCGATGGCGGCTTGCGCACACGGATGGAAAGCTTCCGCACAAGCCTGAAACCCGCCCTGTCGCTTGCCACTCTGGGCGTGGTGTTGACCGCCGTGATTACCGGCATCTTCGCTGCCGTGATCCTCCACATTCCCCTCTCGTATGGTCTCCTGCTGGGGGCCATCGTCGGCTCCACCGACGCGGCGGCGGTGTTCTCGCTCCTGCACGCGCGGGGACTCACCCTGAACCAGCGGGTCGGGGCCACGCTGGAAATCGAATCGGGCAGCAATGATCCGATGGCGGTCTTTCTCACCGTGACCATGCTCACGCTTCTCTCCGAAGGCGGCTCGCCCGGCTTTTCCATGCTGCTTGCCTTTGTCCAGCAGATGAGCATCGGCTGCCTGGGCGGCTGGCTGGGCGGACACGGCTTGCGGGAACTTTCTGTCCGCCTGCGTCTGGCGGGGGGGCAACAGGCGCTCCTGTGTACGGCGGGGGCGCTGAGTCTCTTTAGCCTCATAACGGTTCTGGGCGGCAGCGGCTTTCTCGCCATCTATGTCGCTGGGGTACTGTTGGGCAACAGCCGGGTGGCGGGTTTGCAGGATATGCTCAAGATTCACGATGGCTACGCCTGGCTCTCGCAGATCGTCATGTTCCTGCTGCTGGGTCTGCTGGTCTCGCCCCGGAACCTGCTGGCGGTCGCGCCGCAGGCGCTCGCCGTGGCCCTGATCCTCATGTTCGTGGCACGGCCCTTCGCCGTCTGGGTGGGCCTCCTGCCCTTCCGCATTCCCCGGCGCGAGCAGTTGTTCATTTCCTGGGTGGGACTGCGCGGCGCGGTGCCGATCATCCTCGCCATTTTCCCGCTCATGGCGAATCTGGAAAACGCCCGCACCCTGTTCCACGTCACCTTCTTCGTGGTGCTGGTTTCGCTGGTGGCGCAAGGCTGGACCATTGCCCCCCTGGCGCGGCGTCTCCGGCTGGAAGTGCCGCCCGACATGGAGCCGCTCGCGCAGGCAAGCATCGATTGCAGCAACGCGAGTTTCGAGATGGCGATCTTCGCGGTCGAATCCGGCTCGAAACTGGACAACGCGCCCCTGAAGGAGATGCGCTTTCCGGAAGAAACTCTCCTTGCCGCCATCTACAGCCAGGGACGTTGGGAACGCCCTGCCGCCGCGCCAGTGCGCCCAGGGGAACTGGTGTGCTTTGTCGCGCCACCCGGACAGATCGAGGCGCTGGCCGGACTCTGCGGCAGAAGCGCCTCCGGAATCGCCGGGCGCGCAGAGAAGGAAGGCAAGAAGGAGCGCCTCCGGGAAAAAGAAAACGTGCCCGCGCCGACTCCCTTCTTCGGGGATTTCACCCTCTCTGGCGAAAGCCTCCTGGGCGATGTGGCCGCGCTCTACGGAGCCAGCGTCCACGACGAGGACGCCGGACTCAGCCTGTGCCGCTACATCACCCGGGAGACGCAGGAACTGCCCGTAGTCGGCGATCGGGTACGCTTCGAGCACCTGGACCTGGTGGTGAAGGCCATGCAGGGAAACATCATCACCGAAGTGGGCCTGGTGTTCCGCAAGGATTGAGGTGCGACCTGCTTGACCTGTTTTCAGGCACAGTTTTGCCCCTCGTGGCCTTGCTGTTGGATCATATGCCGCACACTTTCCTTTTCCGGAAAACCCCGCGCAAGTGTAAATTCGCACGATACTTGAGCCAAAAATGCCATTTGTTAACGCTCTTGCAAGTTCCTCGGTGACAGACCTTGTTGCCTTGGCCGGAACATTACCTACATTGGGAATTTTGAACACCACCGGCACCAATCTGTCATTCTGCTGCGCTTCCTCGCTCATGCCCGAGCGCCGCGCGTCCGCCGCCTTCGCGCCGTAGCCTGCCTTGCCGATGCGAATGCCATCTGTTTCTTGCAGCAGTTCCCGGACTTCCCTTTTCAGTCCGGCGGCTTCGCTGCCCGCCTCTCTCGCCTTGTCGCGGATGGCATTGAAGAGGTCGATCATCCCGGGCTTTGCCAGTTTGCCTTGGTCTGTTCGCCAATTTCTATGCCCGGGGAAGCCATTTCCGCAGTGCGGAAGCGGTATGTCCCTTTTTATGGCAGAATGAGCCTTTGAATATGAGGGTCGCCAGGATGGTCAACACGCAGGTTTTCCAAACCTTTCGCGGCAAGGCTCTGCCGCAGGCAAACACCGTCAACGCGGAACACGCCGCCGCCTATGCCTTTACGCCACGCCATCAACTGGCGCAACTGGCGGCGACCGGCTGCCTGAACCAGACTTTCTACGCAAACGCCGAATCACAACTGGATACG
>JAISLJ010000042.1 GCA_031290955.1 Zoogloeaceae bacterium
AAGTTCCATCTTCTTCTCCTTTCCTTGTCTTGAGCGAATCTACCACTTCCCGCAACACCTCACGCGCAAAAAACAGCGGCCAGCGTGAAAATTGAATCGAATCGTCCGGGATGCGACACTTATCGCAAGGGTTTCTATTTTATCTCCGGTATTTTAGTAGCCGGATTTGCATCTTTCGTATGTATGAATGTCTATTTGTTTTATCTTCGGTTTTATCTCCGTCGGAAAGGTATTTATCCCAAAAAAGGGCAGGAAAGTATTGAGTTTGTCCATTCATTGGCTAAACTTGGGTACAAGAACATGGCGATACGGTGCCACATGGAAGTGACTGGCGCTGATTTTGAAAAATCCCGTGATTACGTCGAACGAATTTCGCAATCATGAGTCCGTTTGCCTTGGGAGTCCGGTGTTCCTGTGAAACACTCTCTTGACCGGACTCCCACGGCAGTGTCGGAAACCGGGACGACGATCTGCCGTGGGATATTTTCAGCGCAACCACCGGGATTTTTTGGGGATGGGTTTGCCGGGGTAGATTCTCCGGTAGGTGAGTGTCAGACTCAAGAGAATGAGGAGGAGCGCCAGGCCGTCGCCCCAGCGGATGTAGGGGGTCGTGCCTTCGTAGCCTTGGACATCGGCTTCGAGCACGCCTTCGGTGAATTCCGGCAGCACGCCTTCTACCTTGCCTTTGGGGGAAATGACCGCAGTCATACCGGTGTTGGTTGAGCGCAGCATGGGACGGCCCATCTCAATGGCCCGCATGCGCGAGATTTGCAGATGCTGGCTTTGCGCCAGCGATTTGCCGAACCATGCAGTATTGGAAAGATTCACCATGATCGTCGCCTCGGGAAGTGGCGCGCGCAGGGTGTGGCCAAACAAATCCTCATAGCAGATATTGACGGCGACCCGCTGCCCGGCAACGAAAAGGGGCGGCTGGCGTACCGGGCCGCTCGTGAAGCTGGCCATGGGAATGTTGAGGAGCCAGTCGAAACCAAAGGGCGCGAATTCCCCAAAGGGCACCAGGTGGGACTTGGAATACACCTGGGTGGGCGCGGCGCCGATGCTCACCGCGCTGTTCCAGTAGGTTTCCGCATCCTTGCGAGTGAGGACGCCCATGATGAGGTCGCCTTCCTTGCGCTTTGCAAGCCGGATCAGTTCCGCCAGGTAATCTTCCGGAATGTTGTCGAAGAACACGGGGATGGCTGTCTCTGGCAGGATGGCGAGTTGGGCGGGATGCTCGGCGATCTGCTTGTGGTAGAGGGCAAGCGTGTGCTCGAAGGTCTCCTGCTTCCATTTCATGTCCTGCTTGATGTTGCCCTGCATCAGCGCCACATGGATGGGTTTGCCCACGGGCCGGGTCCAAGGGTAATGTTGCAGCCCCCAGCCAAGCGCCAGGGTGACAAGGACAGCGAACCAAGGCCAAGGGCGTTTGCGGGAACCAAGCGCCAGCCAGGCGGCGACAAGCGCCGTCATGAAGGAAACGCCATAGACGCCGCCAATCGGCGCGAAACCAGCAAGAGGACTGGGAGGCGTCTGGGAATAGCCGAGCGCAAGCCACGGAAAGCCAGTGAAGAACCAGCCCCGGCACAGGTCAATGAGAATCCACAATCCGGCGAAGAAGATCGCCTGCCGCCCCGGCGTTTCCGAGCGGAAGTGGTGGAAGAAGCCTCCCAGAATGGGGTGGCCAATGGCGAGAACGAAGCAGAGGAGGAAGGTGGGGAGCGCCGCCACAACCATGGAAAGCCCGCCATAGACATACATGCTCACGTAGACCCAGGAAACGCCGGTGAGGAAAAGGCCCATGCCGAAGAGGACTCCGCGCCAGGCGGCCTGTTGCCAGGATTCGGCGGCGGAAAGCAGGTGGAAGAGCAGGGCGAGGAGCAGCGGCATGAGCCAGAACTGCTCAAGCGGCGCGAAGGAAAGAACGCCCAGCGCGCCCGCGACAAAGGAGACGGCAAGCGCCAGGCGACCGCGCAGGAGCGGCGCGATCCGGGGGAGGGAATTCGGGATCAAGAAGAAGGTTCCTCGTTTGGTGTGGCGAATTGCTCATCGCCCGACTGTCCAGAAAGGGAAAGGCGGCCCGGTTGCACGACCAGCGTGTGGATGCGGCGACTGTCCGCGCGCAGGACGCGGAAGGCGAGACCTTCGATCTCCACGACCTCGTCGCGCTGGGGAACGCGACCCAGATGGCGCAGGATCAGGCCGCCGACGGTATCGAATTCCTCATCGGAGAAGCGTGTGCCGAATGCCGCGTTGAAGGTCTCGATTTTCGTTTGCGCCTTCACCCGGTGGCTGCCGTCGGCATTCAGGAGGATGTTGTCCAGCGTTTCGTCGAAATCGTATTCGTCGGCAATGTCGCCCACGATCTGTTCGAGCACGTTCTCGATGGTAATGAGGCCGATGACGCCGCTGTATTCGTTGACCACGATCGCCATGTGGTTGTGGGAGACGCGAAACTCCCGCAGCAGCACGTTGAGCCGCTTGGATTCCGGGATGAAGACGGCCGGACGCAAGGTGCCGCGCAGGTTGAAATCCGCTTCCAGCGGCACACGCAACAGATCCTTGGCGAGCAGGATGCCCAGCACGTTGTCCCGGTCGCCATCCACCACGGGAAAGCGGGAATGCCCGGTCTTGACCACGGTGGCGATGATGTGCTCCAGCGACAGATTCACGTCGATCACATCCATCTGGGCACGCGGAACGAGCACATCGCCCACGCGGGTTTCGGAGGCGGACAGCGCGCCTTCGATGATGGCCAGCGCATCGGCATCCATGAGGTTCTTTTCATGGGCGCCGCGCAGGAGTTTCAGGAGTTCGCGCCGATCTTCCGGCTCCCGCAGGAGCAGGGCGGAGAGGCGTTCAAACAGGTTGGGCTGCGCGTCGTCGTCGGGGTCCATTGTCGGGGCGAAGGCTCAGGGAATGTCAAACATAAGGGTCTGGGTAATCGAGGCGGGCGAGGATCTCGCGCTCACGCGCTTCCATGCGAAAGGCTTCGGCATCGCTCTCGTGATCCCAGCCTTGCAGGTGCAGCATGCCATGAATCACGAGATGTGCATAGTGGGCATCCGGATTTTTTCCCTGCTCGGCGGCCTCACGGGCAACGACTTCCGGACAGATGGCGAGGTCGCCCTGGATTTCTGGGACCGTTTCGTAGGGAAAGGAAAGCACATTGGTGGCGTAATCCCGGTTGCGGTAGGTCTTGTTGAGGGCGCGCCCCTCCGCCGGGGAAACAAGCCGGATCGTGACTTCTCCCGCCAACAGCGCCGCGCCCGCCCAGTGGCGAAATTGCCGCAGCGTCGGCAATCCGGCGCGACCGCAGGCGTATTGTACGCAGAGGCGCAAGCGGGAATCGGGCGCTTCTTCCATGCTGTCCTCACCCTTTCCGATCCCGGTTTTCATAGGCATCCACGATGCGCGCCACCAGAGGATGCCGAACCACATCTTCTTTCTGGAAGCGGATGAGCGCGATGCCGCGCACGTCGGAAAGGATTTCGACTGCGTCCATGAGGCCACTCTTCTGGCCCCGGCCCAGGTCGATCTGGGATGGATCGCCAGTGACCACGGCCTTGGCGCCGATGCCGATCCGGGTCAGGAACATCTTCATCTGCTCCGGTGTGGTGTTCTGCGCCTCGTCCAGAATGATGAAAGCGTGATTGAGTGTACGTCCGCGCATAAAAGCCAGGGGGGCGATTTCGAGGGCGCCTTTTTCGTGCAGGCGCGTGACGCGCTCAAAGCCCATCAGGTCGTAGAGGGCGTCGTACAGCGGGCGCAGGTATGGGTCTACTTTTTGCGCCAGGTCGCCCGGCAAGAAGCCCAAGCGCTCGCCTGCCTCCACCGCCGGGCGGGTGAGGATGATGCGCTCGGCCTGGTCGCGCTCCAGCGCGTCGACGGCGCTGGCGACGGCAAGGTAGGTCTTGCCGGTTCCGGCGGGGCCGATGCCGAAAGTGATGTCGCACGCCTGGATTTGCCGCAGGTATTCGACTTGGCGTGGCGTGCGCCCGTGCAGTTCGCTCTTGCGCGTCATGAGTTGCGGCCCGCCCGCCGGGATGTCTGCGTGGTCGGCGCGACGCGCGGCGCCCTGGCCCAGTTCGATGAGGCCCAGTTGGATATCGTCTACGGAGAGCGGCGCGCCAGCGCGGCGGTAGAATTCCTCCAGGATATCCAGCGCCGCCTGCGCTGCCGCGCCTTGCACGGAAAAACGGTCATTGCGCCGGGTGACGACGACATCAAGCGCCGTTTCGATCTGACGCAGGTTTTCGTCCAGCGGCCCGCAAAGATTGGCGAGACGGGTGTTGTCCAAGGGGGCGAGTGTGCGTTCCAGCGCTCGGGGGAGGGATTTTTGCGGCATTGCGGTCACTCGTGGATCACGACTTCTCCGCGCAAGGAATGCGGCAGGGCCTCCGTAATGCGGATGTCGATGAAATGATGAATCTGGCGTGGATTGCCAGCGAAATTGACGATGCGGTTGTTCCCTGTGCGCCCGGCCAACTCCTGCGGGTTCTTGCGGGAGACGCCCTCCACAAGGACGCGCTCAATCTTCCCGACCATGCTCCGGGAAATCTCGCCCGCCAGTTCGTCGATGCGTTTCTGGAGACGGCCCAGGCGTTCGGACTTGATGCGCGCGGGAGTGTCGTCCGGCATTTCCGCCGCCGGAGTGCCGGGGCGCGGGCTGAAGAGAAAGGAGAAGGAAGCGTCGAAGCCAACTTCGTCGATCAGCTTCATGGTCTTGTCAAAATCCGCCTCGCTCTCGCCGGGGAAGCCGACGATGAAATCGGAAGCGATGGAAATTCCCGGACGCGCCGCCCGCAGCCGACGCACGATGGATTTGTATTCAAGGGCGGTGTAGCCGCGCTTCATCGCCGCCAGAATGCGGTCGGAACCAGCCTGCACGGGCAGATGCAGGTGCGCCGCCAGCTTGGGCACACGGGCATGGGCATCAATGAGGCGCTGCGTCATCTCCCGGGGATGCGAGGTGGTGTAACGGATGCGCTCGATTTCGGGAATCGCCGCGATGGTCTCGATGAGGAACGCCAGGTCGGCGGTCTCCTCGCCCTGTTCGCCCATGCGACCCTGATAGGCATTCACGTTCTGGCCCAGAAGCGTGATTTCCTTCACGCCGGAAGCGGCGAGCCGCGCGACTTCCGCCAGCACGTCGTCAAACGGGCGGGAAACCTCGCCGCCACGGGTATAGGGGATGATGCAGAAGCTACAGAACTTGGAGCAACCTTCCATGACGGAAACAAAGGCGCTCGCGCCTTGGGTTGTGACGTCCGGCAAAGCGTCGAATTTCTCGATTTCGGGAAAGGAGACATCTACCGCCGGTTTTCCCTGGGCGCGGCGCTCGGCAATCAATTGCGGCAGACGATGCAAGGTCTGCGGGCCGAACACCAGATCCACATAGGGCGCGCGCGTCACAATGGCCTCGCCCTCCTGGCTGGCGACACAGCCGCCGACACCGATCAGCAAGGCGGGATTCTTTTCCTTCAGGTGACGGATGCGTCCCAGGTCGTGAAACACCTTTTCCTGCGCCTTTTCGCGCACGGAGCAGGTGTTGAAGAGGATGAGGTCGGCTTCGGCGGGATCGTCGGTCTTGACGAAGGCGGCATGCGCGGCAAGCACATCGGCCATCTTGTCCGAATCATACTCGTTCATCTGGCACCCGAATGTGCGGATGAAGAGTTTCTGGGGCATGGATGGCGGAAAAGGAGAACCGGAGAAGTTACGGGAAGACCGGATTCACTGCGTTCCCGGCAACTCGCCGTAGAGCGGCAGCGGGGCGGGCAGTGGACGGGGAATCCGCGCGATGGCGGCGACCTCTGCCGGATTCAGGATCCACACGCGCAAGATATTGCCCAGATAATCTTTCTGGTAGACAACCAGATAATTGCTTCCCGTCATGGTAGAGGTGAGGACAATGCGGTTGGATTTGTCACGAATCTGGAAGGCTGGCGCTGTCGTGTAAGTCTTGCCGTCAATGATGGCTTTGCCGTAGGCGGGAGGCGCCGCCAAAGTACCATAGTGATTGGCGCCCGCAGGGAAATTGCGGATGCTGTAATGGTAGGCGGGCGGCGGTTCCGTGGAGACCGGCGCTTCGATGATCGTTGAAATGATGCTGCCAACGATGGTGGAGACGATAGGTGACATAGGCATGGCAGGCATTATAGACCATTGCCTTCCGGTTGACCAGAGTTTCTTGCCCTCCTATAATCCGCCGCCTTGCAGAGTGTGATGTGTTCACGTCACGCGGTGATGTAGCTCAGGTGGTTAGAGCGACGGATTCATAATCCGTAGGTCGGCGGTTCGATCCCGCCCATCACCACCACCAACACATCCCAAGCAGTCCGATAAAGGCCAGAAATTCCAGTAAATACATGGGTTACGGCCTTTTTGTTGTCCTGTACTATCCGATAATGTCCATTGACATGACATCCTGCGTTTCGTGGGGGTACTGCCATTGGTGTTTGTCCGCCCTGCACGGCCTGCATCCCATTTCCGGGCATAGGGAACTGGTCTTTCCGGGCGATTCTTTCGCAGGTGCGGGCATTTTTCGAAGCGCACGGAACAAGCCGCTTTGAAAGCATGACCGCCACAAACGAGCAACGCATCATCAACCGGGCGGGATTCTTTCGGGACGGCGCAGAGGGCAAGCGGGAATTTCTGGTTTTGCCTTGCCGCTGCGAATGTCATCCGCTTCTTGCAGCAGTTCCCGGACTTCCTTCTTCAGCCCGGCAGCTTCGCTTCCCGCCTCTCTCGCCTTGTCGCGGATGGCATTGAAGAGGTCGATCATCCTAGGCCTTGCCAGTTTGCCCGCCATCTGCTCAAAGCGCACGATCTGGGCGCGGCGCTGTTCGCCAATCGGCGAGTTGTTGCAGGCCAACGGCGTGAAGCTGTCGGGGGGAACGATTGTTGAGGCTTATCCACGGTTGGCGCGGGTCGTTTCGTCATGATTCCTTCTGACCAGCTTCATGTCATGGCGATTCGCCCCGTCGATCACCACCGCAATCGGAATGCCGCTCGTTTCCGTCAGCAAGCTGCGCTTAACCCTTTGCTTGCCACGATCCGTCGGGTTCGGCCCTGTTTTTTTGAGCCTGCTAGAGGTGATTTCGTCATCGCCCCGTCCATCGACAACCACGCCCAATCAATCCCCTTGAGTCCATCGCACTGAACCAGCCCTTCGCGCCAAAAGGCCTCGAAGATGAAAAATCCGGCATCGCTTGGGGGCGATGCCGGAGAAGAACCCCCGCGAGGGGGTTTCAGGAGAGAACCGGGGAAGCGGAATAGGTGTAGCATTTCTTGGGACAAACTCGGTTGCATGCGCCACAACCGATGCAGTCCCGGGCATTCTTCAGTGTCATCACGGAGGCGTCGCCGCCATCATCGTCATCGTCATCGTCGGTGGCCTTCTCGATCAGATCGAGCACATCGCGGGGACAAACCTTGAAACAGCGGCCGCAGCCGATGCAGGTATCCTGGTTGATGGCGGTAACGAATTCCGGCGTCCAGACGGCGCCGCCCAATGTGAGTCCTGTGATGTTGTCGGACATGTTGATCTCCTTTGCAAGTGGAATGGAAAAATTATGGGTTCTGTGCCGCGTTCAGGCGCGCGTTGGCTTCGGCCCAAGCCTTGCAGGCGTCGAACGTGGATTGGGCAATGGCGGGGATTTCCTCATAGGCCGCAGGCAGGCGATCTTCAACCAGGTCATGGAGCTGTGAAGCCCATTCGGAAGCGATGCGTTTCCGCTTCTTCACTTCCTTGTCCAGCGCCTTCAGTTCTTCTTCCGTCATGGCTGGATCCGATCAAAGGCCCGCGACATCCGGATGATTACCGATGCGCTCCAGCGCCACAGAAAGCAGCTTGTCTGCCTCATCCTTCATTTTGGAAAGGCTCTCGAAGCCGAAGCGATGCACGTCGCGCAGGGACTTGTCGATGACGACCAGCTTGCCCACCGTCACCAGGGCGCGGCCAAAGCCTTCGTGTGAGAGATGCACCAGCGGCACGGCCAGAAGATTGCATTCCTGCTCAACGAGCACGGAAATGGCGTTGTAGAAACACTTGACGCGCTCAATGGTCTCTTCGTCCGGGTCTCCAATCAGGGGGATCTCCGCTTTTTTCTCCTTGGTGAGGACGAAAGGCTCCAGGATTCTCTCCGGCGGCACACCGTTATAGACGCCATAGGTATCCACGGCGCGCACCTGGCGCACCATTTCCCGAATGAAGTTGGTTTCCAGGATCGGGTTGGGTTCAATGCTCATGATGTTGTTGCTCCGTGTCAGAAAAGGAAAAGGCAGAAAGGGAAGAAGGGGAAGAAGGGGAAGAAATCTCGATCAGGGAAACGGCCGGGGAAAAGAAGCCGGGCCAGCGGGCCACGATCCGCCGGATCAGGAAGAGTGCCAGCAGGAAGGCGGCAAGCGCGAAAAGCGTCGGTAAAGCCCCGTCGCCGTGGAGGAACTGCCCCAACGCCGCGCCCGGCAGCATGGCGAAGACCGGGAAGACATAGCCCAGAAGCGCGATGAGCGGCAATCCAGCGCGTGGGGCGCCCAGGCGCACGGCATCGCCAGGTCGCAGCGCAGGCGCTTCCTCCGCTTCGAGGACGACATCCAAGTGAGAAGCGCCCGGCTGGCGCAGGGCGGCGAGACGACCGATCCCGCAGGCTCCGGCCTGGACACAGCCGCCACAGCCTCCCGTGGGCAGCCCTTCGAGGCGCACCGTGAGTTTTCCCTCGCGCATGGCAATGACCCGACCAAGCGGAAATTCGGATGGCGTCATTCCCAGCCCTCCTCCGCCATGGCGTCGAAACGGCGCGGATTGGTGGCGGCGCGTTGCAATGCCCGGTCGATCCACGGCACGCCACCTTCCGTCATGGCGCACCGAATCTCCCGCAACAGCGTCTCAATGGCATTGCTCTCGCAGGCGCGGACAGGATGCACGCCATGCGCGAGCAATTGCCGGATGGCGGAAGCGCCGATGGCATGCACGAACACCGCGTCGCAACCAGCGAGGAATTCCACCTTGGCGGCGAGTTTGTTCTCGTTGCCGTCCATCGCCTCATCGGGGAATTCCCCCAGGCCGCTCAACACCGCGCCGTGCGGGCTTACGTCGTAGAGCACGAAGGCCCGCGCCGAGCCAAAATGCTGGTTGACCCGCTGCCGGTCATCGGAAGCGAAAGCGACGCGCAGGGTTGCGGATGGTTTCATCGTGCGCTCAGGCATGCGCCGAACCAGTGTGAGCCGCCGCCCCGGCTTCTCGGGATCGGGGCGTATCCTGCCAGTACAGGGATCGATAGGGGTGGACATCATGGTGTCGGGAAAGAAGGAGATTGGCGAGATCGAAAAGTGCCTGCCGCGTGCCGCGATACCCGACCCATGCCCGGGCATGGCCGCCAACCTGATCGTATTGCGGGAAGCCGACGCGCAGGAGCGGCAGGCCAAGGCGGCGGGCCGTCTCGACGCCGTGCGAATTGGCCAGGAGGAGATCGGCCGCATGTTGGCAGGCAAGATGCGCCAGATCCTCCAGGTCGCCGATGGTAATCGTGGCATCCAGCGCGGCAAGGCTTTCGGCGCGCACGGGCGAGACCGCAGCAACGATCTCCGCGCCCATGCCCCGGAGGAACTGCCCGAGCATGAGAAGAAGATCGGGATCGGCAGCCAGCGCCAGCCGCGCAAAGCCGAGCATGAAATGGCAATCCACCATCGCGTCCTGAAGTTGCGCGCGCTGGCGTTCCAGGGAGGGCGGCACGGGACGACCAGAGAGGTGGGCGAGCGTCTGGGTGAAGGAGTCGGCAGCCTCCAGCCCCATCAGGCCGCTGAAATGGAAATCGGGAACGCCGGTTTTCGCCTTCAGCCGTTCCGCGGCGCGAGACAGCGAGCGACCGATCACGAGCGTGGCGACGGATTCGCCCAGCGCGGCGATTTCCGCGCGGGACGTGCCTCCCAGGGTCAGGGACGAGAATTCCTCGGGCACGAGGTGCCCGTCCAGCGAACCGGAAAGGTCGGGAAGCACGATGGCTTCGAGGCCGAAGGCTTCCACCCATTCCCGGATGACCTCGAGATCACCCGGCGTAAGCATGCTGGAAGCCAGCACATTGACCTGCCGCGGACGCCGCCCGACCAGACGCCCCTCCGGCACCAGTGTTTCAATGAGGGACTCGACGGCCAACGCGAAGCCGGTCTCGAGGCAACCGAGATAATCCGGGGTATTGACCGGTACGATGGCAACAGAATCGAATTGCGGCTGTCGGGCGCGAAACTCCCGGAGCACACGGGCAAGATCCGTCCCCTGCGTTTCCGAAAGCCCGGTGGTGACAAGGCCGATGAGATCGGGCTGGTTCTTCTCGATCAGGGTTTGCAGGGCCACGGCAATGTTCTCGTCCGCCCCCATGATGCTGGAGACCTGATCCATGGCCGTGGTCTGCAAGGGAATCGGCTCGCGGAAATGCCGCACGAAAAAGACCTTGCCAAAGGCCGTACACCCTTGCGAGCCGTGCATCAACGGCATGGCGCGCGCCAGCCCCAGAAATGCGAGCGAAGCGCCCAAGGGCTGACTGGATTTCAGCGGACTCACGGAAAGCGGCTTGGGATGAACGCTCATGGATTTGTAGGCAAGGTTGCGGTTCCTACCCAAAGCAAGAGTCAAGCCACTCGCTAAGTGCTTGTTTCATCACGAATTGCCACGCCCGCCCTTTGTCGTGAACATAACAATCCGGTTGTTCATGGAAGAAGCGGGCGCAGGAAATGATAATGAAGCAAATGATGGATTGAATCTGAGCAAGGTCGTCGCGTCCGGCACCTGATCATGCCCCAGGTCTATCCGGCAGAACTCTGTTGCTGTCGCATCTCGGACGATTAGAGTCAGTGGTAGATTTGTCGATCAAAATGATTTTTGCTGCCCTGCTTTCCTGCTATCATCTTGCACATGGCGCGTTTTTCCTCTCTTCCGCATCGTTCCCCACCTGTTTCATGCTCGGAGCATATGAAACTATGCCTGTCCTGCCTCTGGCTACTGCGGGCAATGGCTCTGCCCAGAAAACAGGGCAACGCCTTTGACATTGCGAGTTTGTTGATTGCCTTGTTGCGAAGCGCGGGCGTTGAATCGCGCTACGTGTATGGCACGGTGCTGATGCCTTCCGAACAGGTGATGAACTGGGTAGGCGGCGCGAAGACGCCGGAAGTGGCGCAGCAGATTCTGGGGCAGGGCGGCATCCCGAACACGGGGCTGGTCAGCGGCGGCAAGGTTTCGACCATTCGTCTGGAACACGTGTGGGTCGAGGCGTGGATCAAGTATCACCCGGAACGAGGGATCGACCACGTGGGCGGCGCGAGCGAGGGCGACAGTTGGGTGCCGCTGGACGCGAGTTTCAAGCAATACACCTTCACGGAAGGGATGAATTTGCAAGAGGCTGTGCCGTTCGATGCCGAAGCCTTGGTGACTGCCGCGCAACAGGGGGCGGAAGTCAACGAGGCGGAAGGCTGGGTGCGGAATGTCAATCAGGCGGCAACGGAGAGCCAGTTCAAGGCCTACCAGCAACAATTGAAGAATTACCTGGAGCAACAAAACAACGGTCAGAGCACGGTAGGGGATGTGCTGGGCACAACAAGGATCCAGATCAATCCGCTGCCGTATCTGGCGGGAACCTTGCCCTATCGGGTGCAGGCGACGGCGAGCCGGTTTGCGGAAATCCCGGAGAATTTGCGGGCGAAGTTCCGGTATCGGATCTACGCGAGCCAGAATGACCGGTATTACGGCAGTGATCCGATCCTGAACTTTGAGGCGCCGACGGCGACCCTGGCGGGGAAGAAGGTCACGCTGACCTGGGTAGCGGCGGATGAAAGCCAGCAAAAGGCGCTGGAAGCGTTATTGCCGACGCCGCAACCGGGACAACAGCTTGATCCCAATGATTTGCCGAGGACGATTCCGGCGAGCATTCGCCTGAAACCGCAGATTCGGGTGGAAGGAGAGTTGAAGGCGGAAGGCACGGCGCAGAACGTGGGCAATGAGCCGATCGGCGCGGGGGCGTTCACGAGGTATGGCACACAGCAATGGGATGAATCCATAGACCAACTGATTGTTGGGCAGCAAACCGCGATAGGCTTGTCGATACAAGGGATAAGCCAGAGCCAGCTTGAACGGTTGAAGACGCGGATGGAACAGACGAAGGCGACGCTGGAAGCGGCGCAGAACCTTCCGCAAGACCAACAGGCGGGAGCCTTGCAAAACCTGACCGGCGAGCACATCACGGGCGATTTGCTGACCGCCACCATCTGGGGGTACTTTGCTGGTCTGCAAAGCTACGGGACGATAGCGGCAAGCCAGGCGGAGATGATTGATTTGCCGGGTTTGAGCTATGGCGTGTTTCACGCGCAAGTGAAGGTGAACCAGCTTTATGGCATTGTGACCACAGGCGTCAGTTTCCAGGGCCTGAACATTGACATTGGCCACCTGCGGCATATCCGTTGGGTGAAGGATGACAATCCGCAATCGGCAATCAACGCAAAACCGGAACTGACCCAAAACGGCAAGACGGCAACGCAGAACCGGTGGATTGCGTATAACCGCGCAAGAGGCCAGCACAGCAGCGCGATGGAACACGCTGTGCCGGAGCAGTTCTGGGTGGACAGGAACCAATGCCGGTACGTGGATGAGAACGGGCAGATCAAGAATCCCGCGCTGCCGGATTGCGGACAGGCGGTATCGGCAGTGAAGGCGATAGCCATCGCGCAAAGCCAAGGGCAGAAGATTTACACGATTACCCAACAGAATGCCAGCACAGCCTTGGCGAAACTGCCGATAGGAGGCAATGTCGGGCAGGAAATCAGGAACGCCGTTCTTTCGGGCAAGGAAGTGACCGTTCATGAAAAACCCATCAGCGCATATGGCTGGTCGGGATATGGCTATGCCGTCATTGACCCGGAAACAGGGGAGGGCGGGTATATCATCGAGGGAAGTGGGAATGGCGGTATCATATTAATGATTTTTGGTATGATTATATTGGGACTTACTATTTATATTACACCTTGGATTTTCACTGTCGGTGCTGCTATATCTATACCTATGATATATATCAGCTTATCTTTGATAGCAGGAGGTTTGATATACGCTGGATGGTCACTTATAAACGGCGACGTAGATGAATGCAAATTAGGGATGATCGCTGTTAATCAGGGATTGGTTGGTTTAACAACGGGGAATCCTGTTGGAGCCGAGCTTATGCTATTGCTAAGAGCAGCGTTTGCCATAGAGTTTGCGGCAATCATCTCCTCGAAAGTTTGTAAACTATAAGTGCTATGATCGCTATGACTGACCATAGTTACAGCATAACAATAACAGTTACGCTCGTTATAGTATATTTTTTCTGGGTGCCCAAAAGCACGGCTTCAATACGTATTGTGATATATAGCTTAGGAATTGCGCATATATCATATATTTTGTATGGATATATACTGCATGATTCTAAAGATTATGTGCGTTTTATATATTCTATAATTCCGTTTCTTATCCCTGCGGGAGAGTACATATTTTTGGGAAAATACAAAAATGACGAATACTTTTACCGTAATATTGTGTGTATCGCTGTATATGTATCTGTATATATTGTTTGGAGCAAATATTTTATTGATTGAGAATTGATTATATGTTGTAATAAGCATAGCTTTGAGTAAGAAGGAAGTAGATGTCGCATCCCGGACGACTAGAGTCAGCGGTAGATTTGTCGATCAAAAGGATTTTTGCTGTTATTATTTTCTGCTATCATCTTGAACATGGTACGTTTCTCCTCTCTTCCGTATCGTTCACAATCTGCTCCATATGCGGGGCAGATGATGCTATGCCTAATTTTCCTCTGGCTACTGCGGGCAATGGCTCTGCCCAGAAAACAGGGCAACGCCTTTGACATTGCGAGCCTCTTGATTGCGCTGTTGCGAAGCGCGGGCGTTGAATCGCGTTATGTGTATGGCACGGCGCTGGTGCCCTCAGAACAGGTGATGAACTGGGTGGGCGGCGCGAAGACGCCAGAAGTGGCGCAGCAGATTCTGGGGCAGGGCGGCATCCCGAACACGGGGCTGGTCAGCGGGGGCAAGGTTTCGACGATCCGTCTGGAACACGTGTGGGTCGAGGCGTGGATCAAGTATCACCCGGAACGGGGGATCGACCACGTGGGCGGCGCGAGCGAGGGTGACAGTTGGGTGCCGCTGGACGCGAGTTTCAAGCAATACACCTTCACGGAAGGGATGGATTTGCAGGAAGCCGTGCCGTTCGATGCCGAAGCCTTGGTGACCGCCGCGCAACAGGGGGCGGAAGTCAATGAGGCGGAAGGCTGGGTGCGGAACGTCAATCAGGCGGCGACGGAGAGCCAGTTCAAGGCCTACCAGCAACAATTGAAGAATTACCTGGAGCAACAAAACAACGGTCAGAGCACGGTAGGAGATGTGCTGGGCACAACAAGGATCCAGATCAATCCGCTGCCGTACCTGGCGGGAACCTTGCCCTATCGGGTGCAGGCGACGGCGAACCGGTTTGCGGAAATACCGGAGAATTTGCGGGCGAAGTTCCGCTATCGGATTTACGCGAGCCAGAATGACCGGTATTACGGCGGGGATCCGATTCTGGACTTTGAAGCGCCGACGGCGACCCTGACGGGGAAGAAGGTCACGCTGACCTGGGTAGCGGCGGACGAAAGCCAGCAAAAGGCGCTGGAAGCGTTATTGCCGACGCCGCAACCGGGACAACAGCTTGATCCCAACGATTTGCCGAGGACGATTCCGGCAAGCATTCGCCTGAAACCGCAGATTCGGGTGGAGGGCGAACTGAAGGCGGAGGGTACGGCGCAGAACGTGGGCAACGAGCCGATTGGCGCGGGGGCGTTCACGAGATACGGGACGCAAAACTGGGATGAATCGGTAGATCAACTGATTGTGGGCCAGCAAACCGCGATTGGCTTGTCGATCCAGGGGATAAGCCAGAGCCAGCTTGATCGGCTGAAGGCGCGGATGGAACAGACGAAGGGCACACTGGAGGCGGCGCAGAATTTGCCGGAAGGCGAGCGGGCCGGAGCGTTGCAGGGGTTAACCGGGGAACACATCACGGGCGATTTGCTGACCGCCACCATCTGGGGTTACTTTGCTGGTCTGCAAAGCTACGGGACGATCGCGGCAAGCCAGGCGGAAATGATTGATTTACCGGGTTTGAGCTATGGCGTGTTTCACGCGCAAGTGAAGGTGAATCAACTCTACGGGATCGTAACAACGGGCGTTTCCTTTCAGGGCCTGAACATTGACATCGGCCACCTGCGGCATATCCGCTGGGTGAAGGACGACAATCCGCAATCGGCAATCAACGCAAAACCGGAATTGACCCAAAACGGCAAGACGGCAACGCAGAACCGGTGGATTGCGTACAACCGCGCAAGAGGCCAGCACAGCAGCGCAATGGAACACGCGGTACCGGAACAGTTCTGGGTGGACAGGAACCAGTGTCGGTACGCGGATGAGAACGGGCAGATCAAGAATCCGGCCCTGCCGGATTGCGGGCAGGCGGTTAGCGCGGTAAAAGCCATTGCCATCGCGCAAAGCCAAGGACAGAAGATTTACACGATCACCCAACAGAATGCTAGCACGGCCTTGGCGAAGCTGCCGATAGGGGGCAGTGTCGGGCAGGAGATCAGGAACGCCGTGCTTTCGGGCAAGGAAGTGACCGTTCATGAGAAACCGATCAACGCCTTTGGTTGGTCGGGGTATGGCTACACGGTCATTGACCCGGAAACGGGCGCGGGCGGGTATGTTATTGAGGGGGGCGGGAATGGAGGAGAAATGGCAGATGACAATACAGATGATACTTCTACTCTGGGAAAACTCTATTCATGGTTGACCACTATTGTTCCATCATTCCTGAAAAAATTAGGAGGAGCAATACTTGGCGGTTTTTTTGGTTTTCTTGAAGCTTTGTATAAATTGGGGGACTGTGATAGCAAATATACATTGGTTGTCATAACAGCATATTCTGTTATAACGCTAACGATTTTTTCTCTTCTTTCTTCTGTCATCGTAGGGGCATTTATTGCCGGAATTGCTTTTTGGGTGATTACTATAGCGATTAGTTCTCTTGTTTCATATGCAGTAAGTTTTCTAATTGATGCGGCAGATTCATCTCCCGTATGCAATGGGAGAGAATAATGGCTGACAGACATTGCTGCCCGGTGTGTGGAGTTGATTATGGTGTTCTATGGGTTTTTATAAGGGCGTCTACTAAATTTAGTCGCATTGGAAATAGGTGCAAAAAATGTGGTAATGTTATTACCCTTGAGGGGAGAAGTGCGCACCATGCCAAAAGGGTTGTTTTTTTGGTATATATTGCTACGTGTCTTCCAGGGTTATTTTTACCACCGGTGTATGCTATTACTGGTGGATTTAATTATTTGTTCGTTTTTTCTGCATTGTTGTTATTGGTGATATTCTTTTTCTTTATTCTTGTTTATCTATTTATTTTTTCGATACTTATTTTAAGATTGTTTCCAAAACCGTTCCAAGGTGTTGGCATTATAAGTTCATTAAAATCGCCTCAAAAAATATTTTCGCCTGTTTCTTTTTTTACATTTTGGTGAAGACTGAAGACGCAGATGGAACAGACGAAGGCGACGCTGGAAACCGCGCAGGCGCTTCCGCAAGACCAGCAGGCGGGCGCGTTGCAAAACCTGACCGGCGAGCACATCACGGGCGATTTGCTGACCGCCACCATCTGGGGGTACTTTGCCGGTCTGCAAAGCTACGGGACGATAGCGGCAAGCCAGGCGGAAATGATTGATTTACCGGGTTTGAGCTATGGCGTGTTCCATGCGCAAGTGAAGGTAAACCAACTCTATGGCATCGTCACCACGGGCGTCAGTTTCCAGGGCTTGAACATTGACATCGGCCACCTGCGCCATATCCGTTGGGTGAAGGATGACGATCCGGCATCGGCAATCAACAACAAACCGGAATTGACCCAGAACGGCAAGACGGCAACGCAGAACCGGTGGATCGCGTACAACCGCGCAAGGGGCCAACACAGCAGCGCGATGGAACACGTTGTGCCGGAGCAGTTCTGGGTGGACAGGAACCAGTGCCGGTACGCGGATGAAACCGGGCAAATCAAGAACCCGGCCCTGCCGGATTGCGGGCAGGCGGTTAGCGCGGTAAAAGCCATTGCCATCGCGCAACAGCAGGGGCAGAAGATTTACACGATCACGGCACAGAATGCCAGCACAGCCTTGGCGAAACTGCCGATTGGGGGCAGTGTCGGGCAGGAAATCAGGAATGCCGTTCTTTCAGGCAAGGAAGTGACTATTCATGAGAAACCCATCAATGCCTTTGGCTGGTCTGGGTATGGCTATGCCGTCATTGACCCGGAAACGGGCGCGGGTGGGTATGTCATTGAGGGGAGCGGGAATGGGGGTAATTTACCTGCATTTTTCCTTGGCATTGGGTTAACTGCTGCAATATTGGCAATGTTGGCAATAGCAGCAATGGTGCCGGGTGGTCTATGGATAAAATTCCTGGGCGGACTTGGATTAACATGGGAAATTGCTAGTATCACATTTGTTCCAAGTAACACGATTATGTATTGTTTTGAGTATTGATATGGATATCTTTAAAAATATTGAGTTTCGCGATTTGATGCGAATAATCATATTTGCAGAGATAATTGTGTATTCTGTTTTTTTGTTTATATGGGCATCAAGCGCTTCTTTTAAAGCTATTTTCATGCATCTTAAGAAAAATGGGAAATTTGATCTTGAGATAAAATTGATATGTCTTGAATATTTTGCGCTGTTGACTATTAGCTCTATTTTTATTAGAGGATTCAATTGGATATCAGTGGCTTTCTATGCGTTTATTTGCTTATTTGTCGTGCAATTAATTCGGTTTTTTATCTTTCACTCAAATAGTAGGATTGCAGTAAAATTATTGACTTACATTAAAAAGAACGATGGCATATCATGAGCCAGGCGGAAATGATCGATCTGTCGGGTTTGAGCTACGGCGTGTTCCATGCGCAGGTGAAGGTGAACCAGCTTTATGGCATTGTGACCACGGGCGTCAGTTTCCAGGGCCTGAACATTGACATCGGCCACCTGCGGCATATCCGTTGGGTGAAGGATGACAATCCGCAATCGGCAATCAACAACAAACCGGAACTGACCCAGAACGGCAAGACGGCGACGCAGAACCGGTGGATTGCGTACAACCGCGCAAGAGGCCAGCACAGCAGCGCGATGGAACACGCGGTGCCGGAGCAGTTCTGGGTGGACAGGAACCAATGTCGGTACGCGGATGAAAACGGGCAAATCAAGAATCCCGCGCTGCCGCAGTTCAATTTAATGTAGCGCATATCCATCATGCCTGAACCATCCAGATATATCGGACAGGGTGACGGCGCTGAAAGCTTGGGCGATGGCCTGATCAAGAAGTTCTTTCGCGCGGACTTTGAGTTTGCGCAGAATTGCCTTGATTTTCGACCACATCAGTTCGATGGGATTGAGGTCGGGACTGTACGGCGGCAGGAACAATACCGAGGCGCCGACGGCTTCGATCGCTTCGACAACGCCGCTTACTTATGGCTCGACAAGTTATGGAAACGCTGAACAACCAGGCAAATCGAGGCGGGCAGGACAAAAATCGAGGCAAACAATACCCACAAGGCATAAACAAGGGATTTTTGCTGTAAAACTGGCCCTGGAAGGCCGGAAATCGGGGGAATTTCCCCCAATTCCCGTTATTTTGGACACACTTCTCCCGTCAGAGGCCGTCCCCACTTGACGAGTTTCTTGTTGAGGAAGGTCTGAACAAGTCCCTTTTCCGAAAACAAATCTAATAAAATCAATGAGATAAACTGCTGGCCTGGGACTTTTTCAGCGTTTCCTTGATCGTACAGCACAGCGCCTGTGCTCACCGGCAGGGAGAATGCTTCGATGAGTTCCCGCAGGGTGATGTCCGGCTGCTCGTCAATCTTCCGCCTGATCTCCTCAAGCTGTTCCGCCGATAGCGCCGGCTTTCTCCCGTTCGGGTTGGGCCGGGGTTCATGGCTCCCCGTCTCCCGGTACAACGCCAGCAACCGAGTGATCGCACTCACGCTCACCCGCATCTCCCTGGCAACCTTCGCATGACTCGCGCCCTCTTTTTTGGCCGCAAGTATCCTTTTCCTCAGATCATTCGATAGCGG
>JAISLJ010000043.1 GCA_031290955.1 Zoogloeaceae bacterium
ACCCGCTCTTTTGCCTGGACGCGCCCCCGGATTTCCATGAGCAGGTCATCCACCTGCGTGGTCGCCGGGCGCACTTCCACTTCCGGGTCAATCAGCCCCGTGGGACGCGCCACCTGTTCCACCACCTGCCCGGCGTGTTCCGCCTCATAATTCGCGGGTGTGGCAGAAACAAAAATGGTCTGGCGCAGCATGGCCTCGAATTCCCCGAATTGCAAAGGCCGGTTATCCAGCGCCGAAGGCAGGCGAAAGCCGTAATTCACCAAGTTTTCCTTTCTGGAACGGTCACCCTTGTACATGCCGCCGACCTGACCGATGGTGACGTGCGATTCGTCGATGAACATCAGGGCGTCTTCGGGCAGGTAATCGAGCAGCGTGGGCGGCGGTTCCCCGGCCTGGCGGAAGGAAAGATGCCGCGAATAATTTTCGATGCCCTTGCAAAAGCCGATTTCGTTCAACATTTCAATGTCGAAACGGGTGCGCTGTTCGATGCGCTGCGCTTCGACGAGTTTTTGTTCCTTCTGGAAATATTCCACCCGCTCGCGCAATTCCGCCTTGATGGATTCAACGGCGCGCAATACCGTTTCCCGTGGCGTCACATAATGTGAAGCCGGAAAGACGGTAAAACGCAACGCCTTGGTGAGCATTTCCCCGGTGAGCGGATCGAAAAAGCGCAGGGATTCGATTTCATCATCGAAAAGTTCCACGCGAATCGCGTGCTCGGCATGTTCGGCGGGGAAAATATCAATCACGTCGCCGCGCACCCGGAAAACGCCGCGATGAAAATCCATGTCGTTTCTCTGGTACTGCATGGACGCAAGGCGCGTGACAATGGCGCGCTGGTCGAGTTTATCGCCCACGCGCATGGTGAGGATCATGTCGTGATAATCCTCTTTGTCGCCAATCCCGTAAATGCAGGAGACCGAAGCCACAATCACTACGTCGCGCCGTTCCAGCAGGCTCTTGGTGGCGGAAAGGCGCATCTGCTCAATGTGCTCGTTGATGGCGGAATCCTTCTCTATAAACAGGTCACGCGCAGGCACATAGGCTTCCGGCTGGTAATAATCGTAATAGGAGACAAAATATTCAACTGCGTTTTCCGGGAAGAACTCTTTCATCTCCGAATAAAGCTGCGCCGCCAGTGTTTTGTTGTGCGCGAGGATCAAGGCCGGACGCCCGGTGCGGGCAATGACGCCCGCCATGGTGAAGGTCTTGCCGGAGCCGGTGACGCCCAGCAAGGTCTGGAAAGCAAGCCCATCCCCCAATCCTTCCACCAATTGCCGAATGGCTTCCGGCTGGTCGCCCGCCGGAGCGAATGGTTGATGAAGGCGAAAGGGACTGCCGGGGAAGGTGACGACACCATCTTCTTGCGGCGCGGGCAGGCTGGTCATGGTTTTCACGGGGGGCAGGAGGCAGAGGACAGGCGAGAGAATATAGCTTGGCTTGCGGCAAAGGGAAAGCCCAGGAAGGCCTTGCCGATGAAGCGCTGCTAATTTTCCCGTCCTCTGGAGACTCCGTGTTCGGTGATGAGGGCGGTTACGAGGTCGGCGGGTGTGATGTCGAAGGCAGGATTGAGCGCGGCTTCCGTCGCGGGGAGCTGGCGCAGGCGGGCAAAGCCTGTCTTTTCATCGGAGCCGCAGACCCAGCGCAGTTCCTCGTCGTCACGCATCTCGATGGGGATTTCCGCGCCGCTCGGAGTGTCGGAATCCAGCGTTGTCGAGGGCGCGGCGACGTAGAAGGGAATGGCGTACTGTCGGGCGGCGAGCGCCTTCAGGAAGGTGCCGATCTTGTTCGCCACGTCGCCATTGGCCGCGACACGATCCGCGCCGGTCATGACAACATCCACCTTGCCTGTTGCCATCAGGAAGCCTGCGGCATTGTCCGCGACCAAGGTGTGCGGGATGCCCGCCTGCCGCAGTTCCCATGCCGTCAGCAAGCCCTGGTTGCGCGGACGGGTCTCGGAAACCCAGACGTGCAGGTCGATCTCCTTGGCGTGCGCAGCGTAGATCGGGGCAAGCGCCGTGCCCTGTTCCACCGTGGCGAGCCAGCCCGCGTTGCAATGGGTCATGAACGTCAGGGGCCGCGTCGCGGGATGTGGCAGGGTTTCCAGCAGGGCAAGGCCATGCTGGCCGATGGCCCGATTTTGCGCGGCATCTTCCTCGGCGATGGCCTCGGCCTCCCGCCAGGCGACCGCGCCGCGCGTTTCGGGAGGAATCGCCGCCAACCGCGCCCGCATGCGCCGCAAGGCCCAATGCAGGTTCACTGCCGTCGGGCGGGTTGCCGCGAGTTCGGCGAGCGCCTGGGTCAAGTTCGCGTCGCTCGCGTCCGCCGTCATTGCGAGCGCGACGCCATAGGCCGCCGTCACTCCGATCAAGGGCGCGCCGCGCACCTGCATCTCCCGGATCGCCCGAATGGCGGCGGCAAGACACACAAGCTCCCGCCAGCGCGACGCATGGGGCAGCAAGGTTTGGTCGAGAATCCACAAGCGATGCCCATCCGCATGTTTTTCATGCAGGATGGGGCGCGGCGGACGAGCGGCAAAAGAGGAAGAGGTTTTCTCCATGATGATTGCGGGCAGCTTGGCGGCCCCTCGGTCACGCCCCGATGATTTCCGCCTTTTCCAGCACCACATCTTCGAGGGGGACATCCTGATGGCCGTGTCGGCTGCCGGTTTTGACGGCGCGGATCTTGTCGATGACCTCCATGCCCTCCACGACCTTCCCGAAGACGCAATAGCCCCAGCGGTTGCCGGAAGGCGCGGTGAAATCCAGGAAGGCGTTGTCCTTCACGTTGACGAAGAACTGCGCCGAGGCGGAATGCGGGTCGCCCGTGCGCGCCATGGCGATTGTGCCGCGCAGGTTCCTGAGGCCCGCGCGGCTGGCGCGTTCGCCCTCATGCGTGATCGGGGGCCGGGTTTTCTTCTGGATCATGTCGGGAGCAAAACCGCCGCCCTGGATCATGAAGCCGTCGATGACCCGGTGGAAAATCGTATTGTCGTAATGTCCCTCCCGAACGTACTGGAGGAAATTGTCGGTGGTGACGGGCGCGTTCTCGGCGTCGAGTTCGAGAGTGATGACGCCAAGGCTGGTAGTGAGCCGGATCATGGCGTGCTTCCTTCTTCGGAAATGATGGAGACGGATTTGATGATGATCGGTTCCCTGGGCACGTTTTCATGCGGCCCCTGGCGTCCGGTGGCGCTTTTGGCGATCTTGTCGACGACATCCATGCCCTCCGTCACTTTGCCGAAGACGGTGTAGCCCCAGCCGTCGAACGAGGGGAAATCGAGATTGCGGTTATCGACGAGGTTGATAAAGAACTGGGCGCTTGCCGAATGCGGGTCGGGAAGCCGCGCCATGGCGATGCTGCCGCGCTGGTTCTTCAGCCTGTTCTTTGCCTCGTTCTCGATTGGCGGCCGGGTGGGCTTTTCCGCCATGTCGGGCGTGAAACCGCCGCCCTGGATCATGAAACCCGGGATGACGCGGTGGAAGATGGTGCCATTGTAGAAGCCTTCCCGCGCATATTGCAGGAAGTTCTCCACGGTCTTGGGCGCCTTCTTGGCATCGAGTTCCAGCACGATCTTCCCCTGGCTGGTCTCCAGTTCAACGCTCGCGTGCGATTTTGTGGCACCGGGCGAGGCGGTGGAACCCGCGGCGGCGGCATCAAGGGAAAGAAGAAGGAAGAGGGAAAACAGAAAAGTACGCATGCAAGAGCCTTTCATATGGGACAAACTCCGTGTCGCATCCCGGACGTTTCGATCCTGGCGGATGCAGGAAGAGCTGAGGGTGGGAAGCATACCACATGTTCATGGCGTCCATAGGAGTTTTGCTGTTGAGGGCGGACTGAGGCAGGTGTTCGTTGTAGAGCATGGCATATCGGAGCAGGGTTTGTTCCAGGTCTTCGCCGCTCATGAAATGATGGGGTCTTCAGGATGTCCGCAATGCGACCATTGAAACGCTCGACCATCCCGTTGGTCTGCGGCGTGCGGGGACGGGTCAGGCGGTGCTCAATCTCCAGCGCCGCGCACAATTGATCGAACTCATGCTGGCCGCTGGCCTGTTTGTCACGGGAGAAGAGACGATCCGTGAATTCCTTGCCGTTGTCCGTCAGACTTGGGAGAGGTTTTTCAGGAAGGCGCTGGCGCTTTTGGCCGTCTTGTCCTCCTTCACTTCCAGATATACCCAGCGCGTCGCCCGGTCAATGGCGACGAAGAGATAGCGCCGTTTCTTCTCGTCC
>JAISLJ010000044.1 GCA_031290955.1 Zoogloeaceae bacterium
CCGGCCTTCCGGGGCCAGTTTTCCAGCAAAAACCTCTCGGTTATGTTTTGTTCATACTCTTTGTCTCAATCTTTGTTTCTCTCGCCTCAATTTGACCGTTTGTTCAGTGTTTCCTTTACGATCCCCGGGCGATCTCCTCCGGCAGATCGCATGCCTCCTTGACCCGATCCAGCCCGAAATGCGCGTAGATGCGGCAAATATCCACGAAAATGCCGCGCTGACCGCAGCATGCAAGGACATCGACACGGGCGCGTCGGCTCCTGTATCATGTGACGCTGGCTTTTCCTCCTTTTCCCCATGCCCGCCGCGCCGCCTTCCCCCCTCCCCTCCCCCGCCGCCAAGGCGGAGGAATTGCAGCGGGCCTTTGACCTTTTCAACCAGGTTTCCGCCGAACTCACCGAAGTGTACGCGGCCTTGCAGGGGAAGGTGGATTCGCTCACGGAGGAATTGGCCATTGCCAACGGCAAACTACGCCGCCAGTATCAGGAAAAGGAGGCGCTCTCCGAACGGCTGGCGCTTTTGCTGGACGCGCTGCCCGCCGGCGTGGTGGTGCTGGATGGGGAAGCCCGCGTAACGCAGGAAAATCCGGCGGCGCGCGCCTTGTTTGGCGAATCGCTCGCCGGGCGGCACTGGGATGGCGTGGCGCGGCAATTCCTGGAAGCCGCCCGTACGCCCGGCGAATGTTTTTTACGCGGGAGGCACCTGGCGCTGGCGGAGAGTTCGCTGGATTCCGCGGGCGGCAAGCTCCTGCTGCTGCACGATATCTCGGAAGCGCAGCGCATGAAAAGCGAACTGGAACGCAAGCAGCGCCTGGCCGCCATGGGAGAAATGGCCGCTTCCCTCGCCCACCAGTTGCGCACGCCGCTTGCCACGGCGCTTCTTTACGTGGGCAATCTGGGGAAGGCCGATCTGCCGCTTGCCGAAGAGGCGCGTTGCCGTTTTGCGGAGAAGGCCGTCGCCCAGTTGCGCCGCCTGGAGCGTTTGATCCAGGATGTGCTCCTGTTCGCGCGGGGCGAGAGCATTGGTCGGGAGCAGATCGACCCTGGCGAACTGCTGGGCGAGGCGGCACAAACGCTGGAAGCATTGGCGAAGGAAAAGGCGGTGCGTCTCGTGGTTGAGAACCACGCCGCAGGCGCGTGGCTTGTCGGCGGCAAGAAGCCGCTGACCAGCGCCCTCGTGAGCCTTCTGGAAAACGCCTTGCAGGCCAGCCCCGCCGGGACGGCGATCACGCTTGCGGCGCAACGGGTGGAGACAGAAGCGGCGCTCCGGATCACAGTCAGCGACCAGGGGCCGGGAATTCCCGAGACGATGCAGGCGCGCATCTTCGAGCCGTTCTTTACCACCAAGCATCAGGGCACCGGGCTGGGCCTCTCGATTGCGCTGGGCGTTGCCCGCGCCCACGGCGGCAGCCTTGATGTCCATTCCGACGCCAACGGCACCTGTTTTACCCTCACCTTGCCCATCCAATCTTCCAATGCCTGCCTGCGTCGGGGAATATGATCACATGAAACAGGACACATAAGCCCCCAACGGGGGGGGGCGAGAGGCTCAATCAGCAGTATCGCCACCGGAGCAGGACATATTCCGTTTCCCAAAGTAGCAACGGCGGGTATTTTAGTCCAATCCGCATTCTTTCCTGTCCGCCATAAAGAGCATCATCATGGCGCGGCTTTGGAGCCAGTGTGCGCTGGAATGGTTTCTCGGTTCCGCCAAAAGGAGGAATCGCCGTTTGCAGGGTTGCGGGAGCACGGAAATTTGCGCGGAAAGGTTGAGATTTAGCGGCAACTGCTTCAAAATTCGGGAAATTCTTTCGGGTGGCGGCGGCGTGATTACCTACGAATATCCTTTCA
Source organism: Zoogloeaceae bacterium (assembly GCA_031290955.1). Classification (GTDB taxonomy): domain Bacteria; phylum Pseudomonadota; class Gammaproteobacteria; order Burkholderiales; family Rhodocyclaceae; genus Azovibrio. The sequence goes on from JAISLJ010000044.1 coordinate 1,851, forward strand.
ATGAGCGGATTCGCATCTTGCTGCGGCTGGAATCCCTGTTCGAGAAGGTGAGCTATTTTTCCAGGCAGCATGGCGCAATCGAGCACCACAGCGCCTTGCGCGCCCTGTTCGAGATCCTGGATGTCGTGGGGCGTTCCGACCTCAAGATGGATATGTTGCAGGAACTGGAGCGGCAACGGCAGGTGCTGCTGGGCTTTCGCAGCAATCCGGAGATTTCCGACACCGCCCTGTCCGGTACGCTCTACGACATCGAACAGGCTTCCGCCGCGCTCCTGGCGCTCAACGGCAAGTTCGGGCAGGCTCTGCGCGACAATGACTGGCTGATGAGCGTCAAGAGTCGCACCGCCATTCCCGGCGGCTTGTGCGAATTTGACCTGCCTTCCTATCACTTCTGGCTGCACCAGAATCTGAAAACCCGCCAGAAAGCGCTGGAAGGATGGATCAAGCCCATGACGCCCGTGCTCAACGCGCTCAGCATCATCCTGCGCATCCTGCGCTCCACGCAGCAGCCGGAGCGGTTGCGGGCGGAACGCGGGCAATACCAGCGCATGCTGGGCGGCAAGGGCGTTGTCGCCCAGATGGCCCGCATCACCCTGTTTTCCGATGAATGTATCATCCCGGAGGTGAGCGCCAACCGCTTTGCCTTCAACATCCGTTTTTCCTGCTTGCCTGGCCTGGATTCCAAGGCGCGCGCCCATGAGCGCGATGTGGAGTTCGAGCTTACCTTCTGCAACCTGTGACCCGCATGCCCGAGACGCCCGCCCGCCGGATCACCTGCCCCCAGTGCGGCGCCAGCACGGAATGGCGACCGGAAAACCCTTGGCGTCCGTTTTGTTCCGAGCGTTGCAAGCTCATTGACCTAGGCGCCTGGGAGAGCGAATCCTATCGCCTGCCCGCTGCGGAAGAGGATGATCCGGACGCTGCGCAATGATGCGCGAAAATGCCGGGAACGCATATCCCGCAGAGCGCGATTCCTCTCCTTCGGCAAGGGAAAGAGAATGTCATCCGCAGGCCCGCGTGGATCGGGCGCTTGCTCCGGCCCCGCCAAAGCGCATAGAATCCAGGCCGTTGCCGCTCTGGAAAAACGCTCATGTTTACCTCCGCCCGCGCCGAGCTTGTCACCTTGCGCGACCATCTGCGCTTTGCCGTCAGCCGTTTCACCGAAGCCGGGCTGCATTTCGGGCATGGCAGCGACAATGCCTGGGACGAGGCGGCGTATCTCTCGCTCCACGCGCTCCACCTGCCGCTGGACAGGCTCGAACCCTTCCTGGATGCCCGCTTGCTGCCCAGGGAGCGGGAAACCTTGCTGAATCTCTACCAAAGACGTGTCGAAGAGCGTCTGCCCGCCGCCTATCTCACCTGCGAGGCTTGGCTTCTGGGGCACCGCTTTTACGTCGACGAACGGGTGATCGTGCCGCGTTCCTTCATCGCCGAATTGCTCGCGGAAACACTCTCTCCCTGGATCTCCGCGCCAAAAGCCATTGGGCGCGTGCTGGATTTGTGCACCGGCTCCGGCTGCCTTGCCATTCTTGCTGCGCTCGCTTTTCCCGAAGCGCAGGTCGACGCCATCGACATTTCCCCGCAGGCGCTCGCCGTCGCCCACAGGAATGTGGATGACTACCGGCTTGCGGATCGTATCCGCCTCATCGAATCGGACGCCTTCGCCGCCTTGACGGACGAAACCTACGACCTCATCCTTGCCAACCCGCCCTATGTCGATGCCGAAGCCATGACGGCCCTGCCGCTCGAATACCGACAAGAACCGGCGCTGGCGCTGGCATCCGGCGCGGACGGCCTTGATTTCACCCGCCGCCTGCTTGCCGAAGCCAAGTCACGGCTTGCTCCCGGCGGCATCCTGGTGGTGGAAATCGGCCACAATCGCGTGGCGCTGGAAGCCGCCTATCCACGGCTGCCCTTCACCTGGCTTGAGACTGCGGCAGGCGACTCCTTCGTATTCCTGCTGCGCCGGGAAGACTTGCCCTGAATTTCCGCGCCGCACACGCCATCCGCAAGAAAAGGACGAACGCCCGACCTTGCAAGACCGCACCCTGCTCCTCCCCCCAGCGGCCGCTGAGGGGAGGAGCAGGGTGTGATTCCATTTCTGCGAAAATACGGCAATTTTTTGCCCGTCATCGTGTGGTACGGAGCGCTGCGGCGATCCAGATTGTTGCCATTTTTATGTGGAATTGGAATGACACCCGTCAAGGGACGTCCGCAAAAACCTTCCGGCGCCTGTTCCTGGGCGTTGATGTGAGCAACGCACAGTTGCAAACCTTGCGCAGAGAAACCGCCATGTGGCAGTCGCCCTGTGATCGGGACAGCCTTGTCCTTGCAGAACTATTTTGTCGATTGTCCGACAGTTTGTCGTTGTTCCGACAAATCTCTTCTCTGGGACAGTAGATCGAAAACGAATGAAAACAAGGTGTTTTCTCGTTTTCCGCAGAATTACACCGCATGGTACGAGTTGTGCTGTGTTGCCTTGTCCCTAGGCGCTTTCCTTCTGTATCGCACGGTGGGTGCCTTTTCTCACAATCATTGATTTCAGGAGCTCGTATCCATCATGAAAGAACAGGACAAGATGTTTTCCTCTCCCGGCGCGGCTGCGCTGATAACCCGCATCAAATCGAAATCAAATGAAATGCAGCATCATCGTGTTTTTGGTTTGCTTCGCGGCATCGAAGATTTACGCATTTTCATGACATGGCACGTTTTTGCCGTCTGGGACTTCATGTCTCTTGTCAAGCGCCTTCAGGCCGAATTTACCTCATTGTCCTTGCCGTGGACACCTCCTCGCAGCGCTGAAACCGCACGCTTGATCAATGATATTGTACTGGGCGAGAAAACTGATCTCGCGCCGCAGGATCGGCATCTCAGCCACTACGAGCTGTACATCGCTGCAATGGAAGAAATTGGCGCTGACACCCAACAAATAAAAGCCTTCGTCGATTTGGTGTCAGGCAATATGCCAATAGATGAAGCCCTGAAGATTGTCAACGCGCCGCCTGCGGTCGTAGATTTTGTGATGTCTACCATCGGTCTTGCTACCCAAGGCAGCATTGAGCAAGTGCTCGGCAGTTTTGTCTTTGGGCGTGAGGACGCGATCCCGGAGATGTTCCAGAGCCTTTTGCATGCATGGCATATAGACGAGAAGGCGGCGCCCACCTTCGTTTTTTATCTGCAACGTCATATTGAATTGGATACCGACGAGCACGGTCCCGCATGCTTGCCGATCAGGTACGCGACGACGCCAACCTGGTTAGCGTGGCGCTTAAGGCTGCCATTGTTGCCATTGAGCAACGGATCAAACTTTGGGATGCTCTCGCGGACATTCTGGAAAAACGCTTTCCTTCCACTCCTCCGCAGTTTCCAAGCGAAATCGAGTTGATGACAAAGATTTTTCGCACCGCACTGGAAGCGCAGACAGATACCCGTGTACTTTCGGAACTGGCAGTGTTGATCGATCAACTTCCCAAACGGCTTCAGCAGGGGAGCTTGCGGCATGGCGCGCCCTTGCAGGAGACGCCACAATGAAATGCCCTTTGACGGGACTGCCTCTGGATTCCGGCCTTTCCCCCATGCCGACGGCGATTCCACCGCTCTGGCGACTGGGATTTCGCCCCTTTTTCCTGGGCGGCGCGGCTTTCGCCCTCTGCGCCATCGGCCTGTGGATTTTCGTGTACGCGGACGGCGGCGCGCTGGCCTGGGAGCCGCTCGGCGGCTGGCTGGGCTGGCATCGGCACGAAATGCCGTTCGGCTTCGCGCTGGCCATCGTCGCCGGATTCCTGCTCACCGCGGTACAGAACTG
>JAISLJ010000045.1 GCA_031290955.1 Zoogloeaceae bacterium
CTCTTCCTGCACGAGCGTCCGCTTCATCTCAACCCTCCTTGGAATTCCCAGGGAGATACTATGACGACCGGACAACTATCGCGCTACAAAGGTGGACAGATAGGAAGCTCGCTACACACATCCGCAAAACACATTTGACAGTTTCCCCGCTTCTCCGTAGAATCGCGCCTCTTGATTTTTGTGGGCAAAGGATGCCGACGATGAAAACATTTTCCGCCAAGGCGCATGAGGTAGAGCGCGAGTGGTTCGTGGTGGATGCCACGGACAAGGTGCTGGGCCGTCTCGCCAGCGCGATCGCGCACCGTCTGCGCGGCAAGCACAAGGCCATCTACACGCCGCACGTGGATACCGGCGATTTTATCGTGGTCACCAACGTGGAAAAACTGCGCGTGACCGGCAACAAGGCCGAGGACAAGAAATATTTCCGCCACAGCGGCTATCCGGGCGGCGTCTACGAGACCAATTTCCGGAAGTTGCAGCAACGCTTCCCCGGTCGTGTCCTGGAAAAGGCCGTGAAGGGCATGCTGCCCAAGGGGCCTCTGGGCTATGCCATGCTGAAGAAGCTGAAGATCGTGGCGGGGCCGCAACATCCGTATATCGCCCAGCAGCCCAAGGCGCTGGAACTCTGAGGATTCGCATATGGCAGTCAGTTACTACTACGGCACGGGACGGCGCAAGAGCGCGGTGGCGCGTGTCTTCATGAAGCGTGGTTCCGGCGCGATCACCATCAACGGCAAGCCGCTGGATGTCTTCTTCTCCCGCGAGACAGGCCGCATGGTCGTGCGCCAGCCGCTGGCAATCGTAAACCAGTTGGAAGGTTTCGACATCCGCGTGAATGTCTCCGGCGGCGGCGAATCCGGTCAGGCGGGCGCAGTGCGCCACGGCATCACCCGGGCGCTGATCGAATATGACGCCACACTGAAACCCATCCTCTCCAGCGCAGGCTTCGTTACCCGCGACGCCCGCGAAGTGGAACGCAAGAAGGTAGGCTTCCACAAGGCGCGTCGGCGCAAGCAGTTCTCCAAGCGCTGAGCAGGCCGCATCCTCCTTTTTCGCCGGTCTTTCCGAGCGCTCACACGACAACAGTCCCTTCCCTGTTTTGGGGAGGGGTTTTGTGTTTGTGTCTTCACCGGGGTTGCGATGTCTATTCCCCTTGTCCCGCAGCAGATCACATCTTTTAAGAATTACTCCGCCGCGCTTGCTTGTGACGGGTCAAAGGGTCGTCATTCGCAAGCCCCAAAGCTATCGCTGTGATAGCGACATCGCGTTGCCGCCTTTTTCCGGAAAACTGGTACGATTGCGCCTTGCATCCCCCAAGTTTCAAACCGGAGCCTGTTTTTGATGAACCTGACGCGCCCTCTCGCCAATGCCTCGTTCCAGATCACGCTGACCGCGTGGGTCGGCAGCTTGTGGAGCATTGGCTACCTGGTGGTTCCCACGCTCTTCTACACCCTCCCCGACCGCATGCTGGCCGGGGAGATTGCCGGGCACATCTTCCACGTTTCCGGTTGGGCCGGGCTTTTTTTGGGAGGATATCTGCTTTGTTTCCTCGTCATCCGGCAGGGGCGGGCGAGTGTGAAGACGCTCTCCTTGTGGCTCACCGTGCTCATCCTCCTCCTTACCGCCGTGAGTCTCTTCGGCATCCAGCCGCTGATGGCCGACATGAAGGTCTCCGTCCAGCCGCTCGACATCATGGCGAGTCCGCTTCGGGAGCGGTTCGCGGCCTGGCACGGCATTGCCAGCTCGCTCTACCTGCTCCAGAGTTTCCTGGCGCTGGGACTGTTGCTGCGGGCAAGTTTCGGGAGGCCGGTATGAGGCTTCCTGCGAGGATTGTTGCGGACAGCGGCATTGCGGGCAGCGACGCCCCGTCCTGCGGATGGCGATGTCTTCGCGGCGGGCTTGTCGCGCCCTCCCTTGCGGCTTCGCTCCTCCGGGCGGGGACGCCAGAGGATCAGGAGCTTGCCGATGTGCTGCACGGGAAAGGCGCGCAAGGTCGCGCACAGCGTGGCGAGGTATTGTTCACGGGTGGCGCGTTCGTCATGGAAGACCCGCACCTTGATGAGTTCATGGGCGCTCAGCGCGCGGTCGACTTCCTTCACGACGGCATCGCTCAATCCCGCGTGGGAGATGGCGACGACTGGGCGCAGATGATGGGCGCTTGCGCGCAAGGCGCGGCGTTTTTCGGCGGAAGGTTCGGAAGGCAGGGACATGTTTCTGCTCTGGACAACAAATGAAACAGGCATTGTAACGGATGGCAAGGACGAAAACCAGCAAGGCGTGGATGCGCGAGCACGTAAACGACCCTTATGTTCAGCGCGCCAAGCGGGAAGGCTGGCGCTCGCGGGCGGCGTTCAAGCTCCTGGAAATCGATGCGCGGGATCATCTCCTGCGTCCCGGCGGCGTGGTGGTCGACTTGGGTGCTGCGCCCGGCGGCTGGTCGCAGGCGGCGGCCCGGCGGGTGGGCGCGCAGGGACGAGTGTTCGCCCTCGATCTCCTGGAAATGGAGGGGATGCCCAACGTGGATTTCATTCAGGGCGATTTCCGCGAGGCGGCAACGCTTGCCCGCTTCGAGGCATTGTTGGGGACGCGCCGGGTGGATCTCGTGCTCTCCGACATGGCTCCCAATCTTTCCGGGCTGGCCGCCGTCGACCAGGCGCGGGCGATGCACCTTGCGGAACTGGCGCTCGAATTCGCCGTTACGCGCCTCGCGCCTTCCGGCGCCTTGCTTGTCAAGGTGTTCCAGGGCGGCGAGTACATGGCCTTCCTGAACAACATGCGGCAACACTTCGCCAATGTGGCAACACGCAAGCCCGACGCCTCGCGCAGCCGCAGCGCGGAACTCTACCTGCTCGGGAAAGTCCTGCGCAAGCCTGTGAGCGGTAATCCTGCGGACAGCAATCCTGCGAATGACGAGGATTTTCGACAATGATCGCCGCCTTGCGGGACTTCCCGATTACAATTCGGCTATCGCGGTCATGGCAATCCGGAATTCGTCGGGTTGTCACGTATTTGTTTCATTCGTTTCGAGGAGAAAAAACTTGAACAACCTGTTCAAAAGCTTGGCGTTCTGGATTCTGGTGGCGTTGGCGCTCATCACGGTCTTTAACCAATTCAACACCACGCGCCAGGTCAACAGCATCGAATATTCCCAGTTCCTGGAGGAGGCGCGCAACGGGCGCTTCGCCAAGGTACTGATCGAGGAGGGCCGGGAAGGCCGCACCCTGAAAGCGACGACGACAGACGGCAAGCAGGTCTCCACGCGCGCGCCGGCAGACCTGTGGCTCGTCCAGAGCCTCCTGAAATCCGGCGTGAAGGTGGAGGCCAAGCCCAGTGATGAACCCTCGCTTCTCCTGAGCATCTTCATCAACTGGTTCCCCGTGTTGCTCATGATCGGCGTGTGGATTTTCTTCATGCGCCAGATGCAGGGCGGCGGGCGCGGCGGCGCGTTTTCCTTCGGCAAATCCCGCGCCAAGATGATGGATGAAAACCAGAACATCGTCACCTTCGCCGATGTCGCCGGTTGCGACGAAGCCAAGGAAGAAGTGCAGGAACTGGTCGATTTCCTGAAAGACCCCAGCAAATTCCAGAAACTGGGCGGGCGCATTCCCAAGGGCGTGTTGATGGTCGGCAGCCCCGGCACCGGCAAGACCCTGCTCGCCAAGGCCATCGCAGGCGAAGCGCGAGTCCCCTTCTTTTCCATTTCCGGCTCCGATTTCGTGGAGATGTTCGTCGGCGTTGGCGCGGCGCGGGTGCGCGACATGTTCGAGACCGCCAAGAAGCAAGCGCCCTGCATCATCTTCATCGACGAAATCGACGCCGTGGGACGGCATCGCGGCGCGGGATTGGGCGGCGGCAATGATGAGCGCGAGCAAACCCTGAACCAGTTGCTGGTGGAAATGGACGGCTTCGAGGGGCAGACCAGCATCATCGTCATCGCCGCCACCAACCGCCCGGACATCCTTGATCCGGCGCTCCTGCGTCCGGGCCGTTTCGACCGGCAAGTGGTGGTGCCGCTCCCGGACATTCGCGGGCGCGAACAGATCCTGCTCGTGCATATGCGCAAGATTCCGCTGCATGAAAACGTCCGCGCCGACATCATTGCCCGCGGCACGCCCGGCTTTTCCGGGGCCGATCTCTCCAACCTGGTCAATGAGGCGGCGCTCTTCGCCGCGCGCGGCAACAAGCGGCTCGTGGACATGGACGATTTCGAGCGCGCCAAGGACAAGATCTACATGGGGCCAGAACGCCGTTCCATGATTCTCACCGAGGATGAAAAGCGGGCCACCGCCTACCACGAATCGGGGCATGCGGTGGTGGCGAGCCTGTTGCCGGGCACCGACCCGGTACACAAGGTGACCATCGTGCCGCGTGGCCGCGCCCTGGGTCTCACCTGGCAATTGCCGGAACGCGACCGCATCAGCCTCTACAAGGATCAAATGCTGAACGAGATCGCCATCCTCTTTGGCGGGCGCGTGGCGGAGGATCTCTTCGTGCATCGCATTTCCACCGGCGCTTCCAACGATTTCGAGCGGGCGACCGGCATGGCGCGCAATATGGTGACGCGCTACGGCATGTCCGAGAAGATGGGCGCGATGGTCTATGGCGAAAATGATAATGAACTGTTCCTGGGCCGTTCGGTGACAACGCACAAGAACGTTTCCGAAGCCACCATGCGCGAAGTGGACGCCGAGATTCGCCGCATCATCGACGAACAGTACGCCCTTGCCTACCGTCTGCTGGACGAAAATCGCGACAAGGTGGAAGCAATGACGAGAGCCCTGATGGAATACGAAACCGTTGATGCTGAACAGGTCAAGGACATCATGGAAGGTCGTCCGCCGCGCCCGCCCTTGCCGCCACAGGGGGGCAGCACGCCCAAACCGCCATCCGGCGGCAAGGACGCCCCCGGCAGCGCCACCTCTGGCAAACCCGCGACGGCGTGATTTTATTAGTGGTATTTGTAGCTGTGGCTGCGCGTTCCCCATGCGCGGGGAGCGTACAGCACAGACAAGGCGTGAAGAAACATGAAAAAACTTTTCCATGTCCTGTTCTGGTTATTCCTGAGCCTGTCCGCGCAGGCCGGGGAACTCATCGAAATCACCGCGCTGGGCGGAAAGGTTTCGCTGCTCGCGCCAAGGGATTTCCAGCCGATGCCGAAAGAGACGCTGGAGATCAAGTACCCGATGTCGAGAAGGCCCACCGAAGTCTTGAGCAACACTGCGGGAGGCGCCGTAACCCTGGCGTTCAACC
>JAISLJ010000046.1 GCA_031290955.1 Zoogloeaceae bacterium
GTGGAGCATCCGTTTCTTGTTCTCAAGCGTCTGTGGGGTTTTGCCAAGGTGCGCTACCGGGGCCTCGCCAAGAATGCCAATCGCGCTTTTGCCATGCTGGCCCTGGTCAATCTCGTCAAATGGGGACGGCCCTTGACGGGAGAAGTGTGTCCAAAATAACGGGAATTGGGGGAAAATCCCCCCGATTTCCGGCCTTCCGGGGCCAGTTTTCCAGCAAAAACCTCTCGGTTATGTTTTGTTCATACTCTTTGTCTCAATCTTTGTTTCTCTCGCCTCAATTTGACCGTTTGTTCAGTGTTTCCTAGACCAAAAACTTCATCAACACTGACCGCACAAAATACTTGACTGCGAACACGGTTGCTCTTTCCTGAACAGCGCAAGGGCAAGGATTTCTTGGACATCGGCATCCTCGTCCTTCCGGAAATTTTGCACGATGTGATCGTACATTTTCTCTTGCAAAAAGATTGACGCGATGCGACGCCGAATCTTGGAGTCCGCGCCGAAGCGGCGGTTGATTTCATTTAAAGTGACGACGGCCCAGCACGGCGAGTACCCGAAACCTTCCCTTTGTCATGAATCGCCTCTCGAAAAAACAAACGCTCATCATACTCCGGCATGAATGAATCAACAGCACTTCCGGCTTGGCGGTCATTCTCGCCTGACGAGCCGCGCCACTTTCAATCCTTGATCCCGAACAAGGCCTGCGGCAATCCATCGGCGTTTATCTGCGCGGCCACACAGGGCTTTGCCCCTCGCTTGTAACGAAAGCATTAGGCGTTTGTCTCGTTACGGTGAACGTTTGTCTCATTGCCGCAATCGTCCATCTCGTCATTGTCTTCAGGAGGCGAGGATTTCCGCCAGTGCCTGATCCACATCTTCCTGCCAGAAGGGCGGCGTGATGTCGAAGGTTTTTGTCGCCAGGCCGCAATCCAGTTGGGAATTGGCAGGGCGGGCGGCGGGGCGCGGGAAGTCGCGGGAGGGAATGGCCTTGAGGCCGTCTGCCGCAAGTCTGAGCGGCATCCCGGCGCGGCGGGCGGCAGCGATGACATGTCCAGCATATTCGTGCCAGTTCGTCCGGCCCGCGGCCGTGAGGTGATAAAGGCCGTGGGGGAAATCCTCCGGCGCTTGCCGGTAGCGACAAAGGAGCTGCCGCGTGGTCTCGGCAAGAAAAGCGGTCGATGTGGGCGCGCCGAACTGGTCGCGCACAATCGAGAGCGTCTCCCGCTCGGCGGCAAGTCGCAACATGGCGCGGATAAAATTCTCGCCCTGCGTCCCGAAAACCCACGAAGTGCGCAGGATCAGGCCGTGCGCGCCGCTCGCCCGCAGGGCATGCTCGCCCGCAAGCTTGCTTTTGCCATAGACGTTCAGGGGATTGGGCGCGTCTGTTTCCCGGTAGGGCCGGGCAAGCGCGCCATCGAACACGTAGTCCGTCGAATAATGCACGACCAGCGCCCCCAGCCGGGCGGCAACCTCTCCGATGATTCCCGGCGCATGGGCATTGACGGCGTGGGCCGTTTCCGTCTCGGTCTCGGCCAAATCCACCTGCGTGTAGGCGGCGGCGTTCAGGATGATGTCCGGTTGCAGGGCCGCGAGGCAGGCGCGCAGCGTTGCCGCTTCGGCAAGGTCGCAGGCGTGCCGGTCAAGCGCCGTGAGCCGCCAGTGTTGGGCGGAAAACGCCTGCTGGAGCGCCCGCCCCAGTTGCCCGTTGCAGCCGGTGAGGACGATGTGCGTATCGCGCTTCATGCTGTTGTGCCGTACTGCCGGGCGATCCACTCCCGATACGCGCCGCTCTGCGCGTTCGCAATCCACTCCGGATGATCAAGATACCAGCGCACGGTTTTCTCCAGGCCGCTTGCAAAAGTTTCGGCGGGTTGCCAGCCCAGTTCCCGCGTGATTTTCCCGGCCTCGATGGCGTAGCGGCGATCATGGCCGGGCCGGTCGGTGACGTGGACAATCCGCTCTGCATGCGAACGACCGTCGGCGCGGGGACGGAGCCGATCCAGAAGCGCGCAAATGTGCCGGACGACCTCCTGGTTCGTCCTCTCGCTCGCGCCGCCGATATCATAGGTTTCGCCCGCTTGCCCCGCCACGAGAATCCGGCGGATGGCGGCGCAATGATCGCTCACGTGGAGCCAGTCCCGCGCCTGCGCGCCGTCGCCGTAAAGCGGCAGGGGCCGATCCGCGAGCGCCGCCAGGATCATGAATGGAATCAGCTTTTCGGGAAACTGGAAGGGGCCGTAGTTGTTGGAGCAGTGGCTGATCGTCACCGGCAGGCCGTAGGTGCGATGCCAGGCGCGGGCCAGATGGTCGGAGGCCGCCTTGCTCGCGGAATAGGGGCTGTTGGGCGCGTGCGGCGATTGCTCCGTGAAGGGCGGCGCTTCCGGACGCAGGCTGCCATACACCTCGTCCGTGCTGACGTGGTGGAAGCGAAACGCCCGCGCCTCCGCCGCAGGCAGGCGCGCCCAGTAGGCCCGCGCCGCCTCCAGCAGGCAGAAAGTGCCTTCAATATTGGCGCGCACGAATTCCCCTGGCCCAAGGATGGAACGGTCGACATGGCTTTCCGCCGCGAAATGCGCCACGGCGCGCGGCTGATGCCGGGCGAAGAGACGGGCGAGCAAGGCGGCATCGCAGATATCCCCCTGGACGAAAACATGCCGCGCATCCCCCGCAAGACGCGCCAGATTCTCCAGATTGCCCGCATAGGTGAGCAAATCGAGATTCAGGACTGGCTCATCGCAATGCGCCAGCCAATCCAGCACGAAATTGGCACCGATAAAACCCGCGCCGCCCGTGACGAAAATCATCTCCTTCTCCCCTCGAATTTTCGCAGGAAGGTAATCCATCGCGCCGGGAAAGACAAGGGAAGTCTCGCAAACGGCAATAACAATGGCGGACGGCAGGCTAAAGCTCCATCCAGATTTCAAACTCCAGCCGCTTCCACGGGTCCGGGTCTTCCGTAACGCGGGAGATGCGGGCGTGCAACGGGTCGCCGCGATCCAATGCCGCCGCGACGGCGCGGTTCTCGCGGCGCGGGACGTAACCCAGGAGATGTCCTTGCCACTCCACCCGGACGGCCAATGCGTCGTGGGGATTTTCCGGCTCGCGGCGCAGGCGCAGGGAATCGCCCACCCGCAGTGTGGATTTGAGCGCGGCGTATTCGTGGTACTGGCTCCCGGCAAGCGGCGAGGATTGCACGAGAATGCGCACCCGTCCCGCCTCCGCCAACGCGCCGCCCGCAAGGACGAAAGCGAAGAAAAACGCCAGCATCCGCCCGAAGACCAAGGCCCATCGTGTTTGTTTCATCTGCTTGCCGCCTTCTGCCCTGTTGGCGACTGGAAGCGACGCAGGGCGGTTTTTTGTACCTTGCCTGCCGCATTCCACCTGGTTATAAACTTGCCTGATAAATAATTCAGGATGTTGATCATACCATGACGGAGCGGAATAGAAACGTGAGGAACTGAACAAAGGCAACTCCCCGCGGCAATCCGTCCGCGACAACCGAAGCGCCCCGAAAAAGGAATGCCGCTGGACAGCCTCGATTGTGATGCGTTAGTATTCGTTCTCGTTGTGCCGTATGGCAAGCGCAATCCCAGCTTTGCTGTTCCTCCGAAAACCATGACCACCCTGCCGCTCTGGAAAGACCCGCGCCGTTTCTGGCGTCCCTGATCCCGTCTCGCCGGAGTCTTCCGGCCATGCCTTGCCCGGTCACGGGCGCAGATGAAACGAACGTTGCAAAAGAGGTTTTTTCATGACTGAACAGGAATTCAACGCCCTGGCCGCACAGGGCTACAACCGCGTCCCGGTGGCGCTCGAAACCTTCGCCGATCTCGACACGCCGCTTTCCATCTACCTGAAGCTCGCCAACGGCCCTTACACCTATCTGCTGGAATCCGTGCAAGGCGGCGAGCGTTTTGGGCGCTATTCCTTCATCGGACTTTCCGCGCTCACCCGCATTGCCGTCTATGGCAAGAAGGTGCTGGTGCTCACCGGCCCGCGCATCGCCGAGCAGACGGAAGCGCAAAATCCGCTCGATTTCATCGCCGATTTCCTCGCCCGCTTCCACGCGCCCGCTTCGGGGCTGCCACGCGGCACCGGCGGGCTGGTCGGCTATTTTGGCTACGATACCGCGCGCTCCATCGAGCCGCGCCTGGCGCAGTTGCCGCCCAAACCGGACGAATCCGGCCTGCCGGATATCCTGCTCATGCTCTCGGAGGAGCTGGCGGTAGTCGACAACCTTTCCGGCAAGCTGACGCTGGTGGTCTATGCCGAGCCGCAGTTTCCCGGCGCGTACCGGCGGGCGCGGGCGCGCTTGCAGGAACTGCTCGCCCGTCTGCGCGAACCGCTCGTCATCCCCGTGGAAAAGCTGGTTCCGGGCGCGGGCGCGCCGACGGTCTCCCTCTTCGGCGAGGAAGCCTTCAAGGCCGCCGTGCAAAAGGCGAAAAGCTACATCGTCGAGGGCGACATCATGCAGGTTGTGCCCTCGCAGCGCATGGAAAAACCCTTTGCCGCCAGCCCCATGGCCTTCTATCGGGTGCTGCGCAGCATCAATCCCTCGCCCTATCTGTACTATTTTGATTTCTGCGATTTCCATGTCGTCGGCTCCTCGCCGGAAATCCTGGTGCGCCTGGAGCAGCAGGGGGACGAGCGCAAGGTCATCCTGCGTCCCATCGCCGGAACCAGGAAGCGCGGCGCGACGCAGGCCGAGGATGCCGCGCTGGCGGCGGAATTGCAGGCCGATGAAAAGGAACGCGCCGAGCATGTGCAACTGCTGGATCTGGGACGCAACGACTGTGGCCGGGTGGCGCAAACCGGCAGTGTGCGCGTCACCGAGCAGATGGTGGTCGAACGCTATTCGCATGTGATGCACCTGGTTTCCAACGTCGAAGGACTGGTCAAACCGGGCGTGAGCGCCATCGACGTATTGAAGGCGAGTTTTCCGGCGGGCACGGTTTCCGGCGCGCCCAAGCTCAGGGCGATGGAAATCATCCACGAACTGGAACCCGTGAAACGCGGCATCTATTCGGGTTCCATCGGCTATCTCGATTTTCACGGCAACATGGATCTGGCGATCGCCATCCGCACCGGCGTCATCAAGGATGGCAAGCTGCATGTCCAGGCGGGCGGCGGCATTGTCGCCGATTCCAATCCCCAGGCCGAATGGGAAGAAACCCGCAACAAGGCCCGCGCCCTCCTCCTTGCCGCCGAACGCGCGGAAGCCGGACTGGATACGCGGCTGGAGTAGCACGGAAGTTTTGGCTTTTCCTCCAAGGATATTTTTGCGAAAAACGGGCATTCCCCAGAGGTCGTAGCATTCGATTATCATGGAACTTTGCTGCAATGGCGCGAAGGCTTGGGCGCGGTATTGACGCGCATGTTGGCGCGTGCCTTGCACTGGATATCGAACCCGCCACCTCGTTTACATGCCGGGAGAGCGCGAATACCTCCGTCTTGTACAGGTTGCCAATCAGGCCCAGGCCGCCGTTGGTATCGCCATAGAGCGTGCAGTAGCCGACGGAAATCTCGCTCTTGTTGCCCGTGGTCAGCAAAAGCGCGCCGAACTGGTTGGAGTATTCCATCAGCACGGTTCCGCGAATGCGGGCTTGCAGGTTTTCCTCACGCGCAAACAAGGCCACGACAATGACACTGTATGATGCTTTTATCTGCCACGCCACGGAAGACAAGGAAGATTTGGTTCGTCCCCTGGTGAAGGGGCTTGCCGACGCTGGCTACAAGATCTGGGTCGACGAATCCGCGATAGACGCTGGCGACGGCTTTCGGCGTTCGATTGACTGCGGGCTTATCGCTTCCAGATGCGGGATTCCCATCCTCTCCCCGTCGTTCTACGCCAAGGAATGGCCGCAACGCGAACTGGATGCTATGCTGAGCATGGAGATAGCAGGTAACTTCAAGATCATTCCCATCTGGCACGGAGTAACCAGGACAGTTGTCATGGAGAAAAGCCCGCTGCTAGTGGATAAGCTGGCCCTGAGAACCGCCGACATGACCATAGATGAAATGGTCGCAAGCCTTGCGCGTGTACTCAACCCTGACATTCCTCCTGACGCTGGCAAGCGCATCGTCGATACATTGCGCCCGGAAGCGCCGGGGACGCCTGTGCAGCCACAACCCGACGCGCCACAAGGCGAATGGGAATGGGCAATTCCGCCGCGTTATCATAATGCGCAAGATTTCGCCAATGGTCTGGCAGCAGTCCAGATGAAGAGCGACAAGTGGGGCTACATCAACGCGAAGGGTGAATTTGTCATTCAGCCGAATTTTGACAGTGCGGGAGATTTTGCCGCCAACGGCTTGGCGGCAGTCAAGGTGGAAGGGAAATATGGCTACATCAACGCGGAGGGCGAGTTGATCATCAGGCCGAATTTCGACAGGGCGAAAGATTTCGCCGCCAACGGCCTGGCGGCAGTCGAGGTGGGCTACATCAACGCGAAGGGCGAGTTGATCATCAGGCCGACTTTTGACAATGCATGGACGTTCGCCGCCAACGGCCTGGCGGCAGTCAAGGTGGAAAGGAAATGGGGCTACATCAACGCAGAGGGTGAATTTATCATCCAGCCGAATTTTGACCTGGCACGCGAATTCGCCGCTAACGGCTTGGCGCAAGTCGAGGTGGAAAATAAATATGGCTACATCAACGCAGAGGGTGAATTTATCATCAGTCCGGAGTTTAACTGGGTGAGAGATTTCGGCACCAACGGCGTAAGGCGCGAAGCGTGGTCTTCGCGCCTCCCGTGGTTTAACCGGGTGAGAGATTTCGGCGCCAACGGCTTGGCGGCAGCCAAGGGGGAAGGGCAATGGGGCTACATCCGCTATCGAGGGAAATGGAAGGCATCGCCTTCCCTACGCTGATAGACCAGCGCGACGCGACCGGTTGCGATCCTCTCCCGCATTGCGTACCCTCTCCCGCGCTGCGGCGGCGGCCCGGCACACGGACGGCGGCGCGGGGCAAGGCGATGACAGGACGGGCATCCCCCGTGCGTAAAAAGGCAAGAAAAACAGAGGCCAAAGCCGGGGATTGAGGCGTTTAAGGAAACACTGAACAAACGGTCAAATTGAGGCGAGAGAAACAAAGATTGAGACAAAGAGTATGAACAAAACATAACCGAGAGGTTTTTGCTGGAAAACTGGCCCCGGAAGGCCG
>JAISLJ010000047.1 GCA_031290955.1 Zoogloeaceae bacterium
CGAAAGGGACGCGCCTGCGCGTCGGCATCAACAACCTCTTCGACAAACGCCTGTACCGCAAGGATAACGGCACGGCGCAAGGCGCGGAAACCTACAACGAACCCGGTCGGGCGTACTACGTTACCCTGGGCGCTTCCTTCTGAAGGAACTCCCCAGATTTGTCACGGCGCGTTGCGTCCTGCGAAGCAATTCAGAGGTCTCTTTCGGCATTTCTCCCCGGTACCGGGCATGTGGAGGATTTCAGGAAAGAGATGCAACGCCATGCCTGCGGCACGGTCCGCCTTTGTGCTCTACACCGCGCTGCTTGCCCTTGCCCTCTTCGCCGTTATGCTCTGACTCGGCTTTTTCGCCTGAAGGATGCAGGAGTGTGTTCTCCAGAACGCGGAGCGCGTTTGCCCTGGGAAAATTCATCATCGCGACACGAGTGTCTGGCTCCTGCGTTATACTTGTGCGCCGCTTTCATGACGAAGACAAGTTTGTTTGGCTGTCGGCGCGTTGCGCGGGCGAGAACGGCGTTTTGCCGTCGCGGTTTCCCCAATCTTTCCATCTTTCGAGGGTGATCTTCATGGACGAAAACAAGGCCAAGGCGCTCCAGGCAGCGTTGGCGCAGATCGAAAAACAGTTTGGCAAGGGTTCCATCATGCGGATGGGCGAGGCCGAAATCGACGAAGCCATCCAGGTGGTCTCCACCGGCTCCCTGGGCCTGGACCTCGCGCTGGGCGTCGGCGGCCTGCCGCGGGGCCGGGTGGTGGAAGTCTACGGGCCGGAATCCTCCGGCAAGACCACCTTGTGCCTGCATGTGATCGCCGAAATGCAGAAACTGGGCGGCACCGCCGCCTTCATCGACGCGGAGCACGCGCTTGACCCGCAATACGCGCAGAAGCTGGGCGTCAAGGTCGGGGAACTCCTCATCTCGCAGCCCGATACCGGCGAACAGGCGCTGGAAATCGCCGACATGCTCGTGCGTTCCAGTTCGGTTGACGTCATCGTCATCGATTCCGTGGCCGCCCTCACGCCCAAGGCGGAAATCGAGGGCGAGATGGGCGATTCCATGATGGGCCTGCACGCCCGGCTCATGAGCCAGGCGCTCCGGAAACTCACCGCCAACATCAAGAAGACCAACACGCTCGTGATCTTCATCAACCAGATTCGCATGAAGATCGGCGTCATGTTCGGCAACCCGGAGACCACGACGGGCGGCAACGCGCTCAAGTTCTACGCCTCCGTGCGTCTCGACATCCGCCGCATCGGCAGCATCAAGCGCGGCGATGAGGTTGTCGGCAACGAAACCCGGGTGAAGGTCGTGAAGAACAAGGTCTCGCCGCCGTTCCGGGAAGCGGTGTTCGATGTGCTTTACGGAGAAGGCATTTCCCGCGAGGGCGAACTGGTGGAACTGGGCGTCAATGCCAAGCTGATCGACAAGTCCGGCGCGTGGTATGCCTACAAGGGCAACAAGATCGGCCAGGGCAAGGATAACGTGCGGGAATTCCTGAAGGCGCACACGGATTTGGCCCGGGAGATCGAGGCGAGCATCCGCGCCGCGGCGAATCCCGGCAAACCGGCCAAGGCGGCCAAATCGGAAGGCCCGGCCAAGTCGGATGGCTGAACCTCACGCCACCTTGCGCGCCCAGGCACTGCGGCTTCTCGCCCGGCGTGACCTGAGCCGCCGCGAACTGGAACAGCGGCTCGCGCCGTCCGTCGACGCTGCGTCGGCGGAGGCGCTGCGCACCCTGCTGGACGATCTGGCCGCCCGGCAACTCCTTTCGGATGCGCGGGTCGCGGAAAACCGGGCGCGGGTGCGGGGGACGCGCTACGGCAACCAGCGGCTGGCCCGCGAACTCCGACAGGCCGGGCTGGAAGAGGAACAGATCGCGGCGGCCCTGGCCCAGAGCGGGGACGAAATCCGCCGCTGCCGGGAGGTCTGGCAGAAGAAATACGGCGGCACACTCGCCACGCTGCCCGAAGCGGCTACGCCACAGGCACAGGCCCGGCAACGGCGCTTCCTCCTCGCCCGTGGTTTTTCCCCGGCCACGATCCGGGCCGCGCTGGACGACCGGGACGAATGGCGAGAGCAAGACGAATGGGATGACGCGGAATGACGGAAGAACACCAAGACCGCACGGACGACGAAGCCGTGACCAGCACGGAAAACGCGGCAAGCGCCGAAGCCCTCCACCATGCCGGGGAAACCGGAGCGCTGGAAAGCGTGGTGTCCGGAGAACCTTCGCCACCCGCAGGATCATTGCCAGCGGCGGACCCCGCAGAAACCCTTCCTGGAGAAGCATCGTCGCCCACAGCAGCGTCATTGTCGCCTGTAAAACCCGCAGAAAACGTCCCCGAGGATTCATCGCCGTCCGCAGGACCGCCCGCAGGGCCATTGCCGTCCGCAGGACCAGAACCAGGGCGGCGGAGTCGGTTGTGTGTCCGGAACTTGCGCAAGCGTTACAAGGCGCGCACCGTGGTCACGGATGTGTCTTTCCAGGTGGAGAGTGGCGAGGTCGTGGGTTTGCTGGGGCCGAACGGCGCGGGGAAGACCACCTGTTTCTACATGGTGGTCGGCCTTGTGGCGGGGGATGGCGGCGAAATCTTCATCGACGATGTTTGCCTGACGCACCTGCCGGTCCACCGGCGCGCGCGCATGGGCATCTCCTACCTGCCGCAGGAAGCCTCGGTTTTTCGCAAGCTCACCGTGGAGGAAAACATCGCGGCCGTGCTGGAACTGCAAAATCTTGGGCGCGAGGCCATCCGCGAACGCCTCGAAATCCTGCTCGCGGACCTGCGCATCGCCGAGGTGCGCCACACGGCGGCGGCGGCGCTCTCCGGCGGCGAGCGGCGGCGGCTGGAAATCGCCCGCGCCCTGGCCACCTCGCCGCGCTTCATCCTGCTCGACGAACCCTTCGCCGGGGTCGACCCCATCGCCGTCCTCGATATCCAGAAGATCATCCGCTTCCTGAAGGAACGCGGCATCGGCGTTCTCATCACCGACCACAATGTCCGCGAGACTCTGGGAATCTGCGATCATGCCTGGATCATCAACGCCGGGCAGGTGCTCGCGTATGGCCCGCCCAGCGAGATCGTCTATAATGAGGACGTGCGCAAGGTCTATCTGGGCGAGCATTTCCGCCTGTAATTTCACCGCGCAACCGCACAATCCGAACGACGCAAGCACCCATTCATGAAACAGTCCCTCCAGATCAAGCTTTCCCAGCAACTCGCCCTGACGCCGCAATTGCAGCAGGCGATCAAGCTGTTGCAACTCTCGACGCTGGAGATGAATCAGGAAATCGAACGCTACCTGCTGGAAAATCCCATGCTGGAGCGCGAGGAGGAACACGTCGTCTCCTACGGCGACAGCGGCATGAATGGCGGCAATGGCATGAATGGCAGCACAGCGGGGAGCGCCTCCGGCGCGCGGGAGGAAGAAGCGTCCGCTTCGACGGAAGGCGAGATGAACAGCGAGATGAACGGGGGCCTGAGCGCTGCCGACATGGATGAGGATCGCTGGTCGCAGGACAGCGGCAGCTACGGCAGCCCCGGTCGGGAACGCGACCGGGACGACGAGGTGGAAGCCCAGGACTTGCAGGCCGCCGCAATTTCCTTGCGCGACCACCTGGAATGGCAACTGGGCCTTTCCCAGTTCTCGGATCGGGATCGCCACCTCATCCGTTTCCTGGTCGACGGGCTGGACGACAATGGCTATCTCGCCTCGCCGCTGCCCGACCTGCTGGAGACCATCCCCCCCGAATACGAAGTGGAACTGGACGATCTGGAAATCGCCCTGCGCCAGTTGCAAAGCCTCGACCCTACGGGCATTGGGGCGCGCACGCCGCAGGAATGCCTGACGCTGCAACTGAAGGCGCTGGCGGCAGGCGAGGCGCGGGAATTGGCGCTGGTGATCGTCCGGGATCATCTGGATCTCCTCGCCGCGCGGGAGTTCAACAAGATCCGCAAGCGCATTGAATGTGACGAGGCAACATTGAAGGCCGCCCACGCGCTCATCCTGGGTCTGGATCCGCATCCGGGCGCGAGCTTCGCGCCGCTGGAAACCCGCTACGTGGTGCCGGATGTGCTCGTGAAGAAGGTGCGCGGGCGCTGGGTGGCGCGCATCAACCCGGATGCCTATCCCCGCTTGCGCATCAACCGGCTGTACGCGGAAATTCTCTCCCGGCAGAGGAAGAGCGAGAACGGCCTTTCCTCGCAGCTTCAGGAAGCCCGCTGGCTCATCAAGAACGTGCAGCAGCGTTTCGAGACCATTGCCCGCGTCTCGCAGGCCATTGTCGAGCGCCAGCGCCAGTTTTTCGAGCATGGGGAGGTCGCCATGCGTCCCCTGGTGCTGCGGGAAATCGCCGACGAGATCGGCCTGCACGAATCGACGATCTCGCGGGTGACGAGCCAAAAATACATGGCGACGCATCGCGGCATCTTCGAACTCAAGTATTTTTTCGGCAGCCATGTGGCGACCGATACCGGCGGAGCCTGCTCCGCGACTGCCATCCGCGCCCTCATCAAGCAACTCGTGAACGCGGAGGACAACAAAAAACCCTTGTCGGATAGTCAAATATCCGAAATACTGGGGCAACAGGGCATCGTGGTGGCGCGGCGCACCATCGCCAAATACCGCGAATCCCTCAACATCCCGCCTGTCAACTTGCGTAAAGCTCTGTAAAGAAAGGAGAAAAAATGAATTTACAGATCAGTGGCCATCACATTGATGTCACGCCCGCCCTCCGGGAATACGTGGAGAGCAAACTGACGTCCGTTACCAACCATTTCGACCGGATCACGGGGGTCAATGTCATCCTCTCTGTCGTCAAGCTGAAGCAGAAGGCCGAGGTGACGGTGCATGTCCCCGGCAAGGAAATCTTCGTGGAAAGCGCCGATGATGATCTCTATGCCGCGATCGACAGCCTGTTCGACAAACTGGACCGTCAGGTTCTGAAGCACAAGCAGAAGATCCAGGAGCATCACAGCGACAAGGTCAGTCAGCATCTGGCGGAATAAATCCAAATCCTGCCGGTTTCCAATCCATCCAGCACAGGCCGCGGTTTCCCTCCGGAACCGTGGCCCGTCATCTTCCAGATTACATCATGAATCTCATTGTCCAACTCCTGCCGGAATCCCACGTCCTCCTGGATGTCGAAGCAGGCAGCAAGAAACGGGTATTCGAGCAGGCGAGCGAACTGTTCGAGACAGCGGGCGGCATTTCGCACACGCTGGTGTTCGAGAGCCTGCTGGCGCGGGAAAAACTGGGTTCCACGGGATTGGGCCAGGGGATCGCCATTCCGCATGGGCGCATCAAGGGACTGAAGGAGGCCACCGGCGCGTTCATCCGCCTTGCCGATCCCATTGATTTCGACGCGCCCGACGGTCGCCCGGTTTCGCAACTCTTCATCCTCCTGGTTCCGGAACAGGCGACGGAAGCGCACTTGCAGATTCTCTCGCAACTTGCTTCCTGCTTTGCCGAGCGCCCTTTCCGCGAGACGCTTGCCACCACGCCGGACGCTGCCGCCGTGCTCGCCCTCTTTTCCGCCGCCATTCCCGACCCGGATCCCCATGCCGATTCTGGCGATTCCGCCGGACAAGCGGACTGACCCGGCCATGCAGGAAATCAGCCTGGGCCAGCTCTATGAGGATCACCGGGACAAGCTCGCGCTTTCCTGGGACGTGGCTCCGCATGAGAGCCGCAGCATCAGCCTGAAGGAATCCGGCAACTACGGGGCGGATGTGGTTGGGCACATGAACCTCATCCACCCGGAACGCCTGCAAGTCATCGGCACGGCGGAAATCGCCTGGTTCCGGCGCATTTCCCCGGCCCAGTTCGAGCATCAGGTGGGCGCCCTGGTCGCGGCCCTGCCGCCCGCCCTGATCGTCGCCGACGCGCTCCCCGTCCCCAAGGCGCTGTGGGATATCTGCAACGCCACCCAGACGCCGCTCTTCACTTCCACCCGCCCCTGCGCCGCCGTCATCGACACCTTGCGCATCTATCTTTCGCGGCGGCTTGCCGACACCACTTCCGTGCATGGCGTCTTCATGGATGTCCTGGGCATGGGCGTCCTGATTACCGGCGATTCCGGCGTTGGCAAGTCGGAACTGGCCCTTGAACTCATCTCCAAGGGGCATGGCCTCGTAGCCGATGACGTGGTGGAACTGGCGCGCATCACGCCCACCACGCTGGAAGGCCGTTGCCCTGGCATGTTGCAGGATTATCTGGAGGTGCGCGGACTGGGCCTGCTCAACATCCGCACCATCTTCGGCGAGAGCGCAGCCCGTCGCAAGATGGAACTGAAGCTCATCGTCTACCTGCAAAAGCTCGTTTCCGGAGGCGAAACCTCCCGCCTGCCGCTGGATGCCCAGACGCAGGAAATCCTGGGCGTGCCCATCCGCAAGGTGGTCATCCCCGTGGCCGTGGGCCGCAACCTGGCGGTTCTTCTGGAAGCCGCCGTGCGCAACACCATCCTGCAAATGCGCGGCATCGACAGCATGCAGGAATTCATCTCCCGCCAGCAAAAAGCATTGGCGCTGGACGAGGAAATTTAAGAGAATGACATCCTGCGGCGCGGACCGCGATCCAGACGGCGGTCCAAACGCAATCCCATTGACCTCACAAAAGGAGCATTACCCATGAAATCCCCACTCCATGCCCTGGCGCTTGCGCTCTTCCTTGGCCTTGCTGGCCCGACCCATGCTGCGGAGGGTGACGCGCCGAAGAAGGAAAGCGCCGCCCCGGCAACCCAGAAACAGGACGCCGCCGGGCGGCGGGACGGAAGACGCGGCGCGGGCGATGAAGCGCCGAAGCGGGAACCTTCCGCTGCCCAGAAAGCCCAGCGCGAAAAGATGAAGACCTGCAATCAGGATGCCAAGGAAAAGGCGCTGAAAGGCGAGGAACGCAAGGCGTTCATGCGGCAATGCCTCTCCAGCAAGCCCAAGGACGGCAGCCAATAAACGTTTCGCGCGCCGCCGGATGGCAAGGACTCGACAAAACGCAATGACGACGCTGCTGGATGTTCCCGCCCTGCAACAAGCCTTGGGTCCGGATGCAGGGCGCTTTCGCGTGGAGGCGCTCGCCGTTTGCGACTCCACCAACGCCCGCTTGCTGGAACGCGCCCGGACACAGGAAGGCGATGCGGACGCCGCCATCATGACGGTGCTCGTCGCCGACCAGCAGACGCAAGGGCGTGGTCGCCGGGGGCGTCCGTGGATTGCCAGTCCGGAAAAAAGCCTCACCTTCTCCCTGCTCTGGCATGCGCCGCTGGCGCTTGCACATCTTTCCGGCCTGAGTCTGGGATTGGGCCTTGCACTGGCGCGCGCGCTGGAGCACTTCGGGGCCAGGGATTTGTTCCTGAAATGGCCCAATGACCTGCTGTGTCGCCAGGCGGGCGCAAGCGCCAAGCTGGCGGGCATTCTCGTGGAAATCGCCGGGACGGCGGAGCCTTCCGGGAACCCTGTCGTCGTGGCGGGCATCGGCATCAATCTTGTCGCGCCGGACAACACGGATCAGGCCGCCGCCGGGCTTTCCGCCTGCTGCCCGCACATGCCGGAGCGCGCCCTGCTCCTCGCCGCCGTGCTGCGGGAAATGGCGCGAGTGCTGGATATCTTCGCGGACAGCGGTTTTGCCGTCGCCTTGCGCGACGCATGGCAACGGCGGCACATCGCGCAAGACCAGCCCGTTTGCCTGTTGGATGCGGGCCGGGTTGTGGCCCAGGGCATTTGCCGGGGCGTCGATGCCGATGGCGCCTTGTTGCTTGAAGAGGCGACGGGCATTCGTCGCCACCTTGCTGGCGACCTGAGCCTGCGACCGGGATTTTCCTGATGTTTGCCTGTTTTGATGCTGGCAACAGCCGCCTGAAATGGGGCCTCGCGGATGCCGGGGGCTGGCGCGGGCAAGGTTGGGCCGAGTGGTCGCGGCTTGACCGGCTCGCCGCCCAGATCCACACCTGGCCCGCCCTGCGCGAGAACCTCTGGGTGAGCGTTGCCCACCCCGAACTGGAAGCGCGCCTGCTCGCCCTCCTCGCCGCCGTGCTCCCTGATGTGCCGTTGCGGCGCATTCACGCCACGGCACAAGCGGGGGGCGTCACCAACGGCTACAGCGCGCCTGCAACCCTGGGCGCGGATCGCTGGTGCGCCCTGATTGGCGCGCGGGCGCTGGAGCGGCGCGCCTGCCTCGTGGTCATGGCCGGGACGGCAACCACGGTGGATAGCCTTGACGCCGCCGGAAACTTCCTGGGCGGCATGATCCTCCCCGGCATTCAAATGATGAAAGAATCCCTGGCCCGTGGCACGGCGCGCCTGCCGCTTGCCGACGGCGCGCCCGCGCCATTTCCCCGCGATACCCAGAGCGCCATTGCCACCGGTTGCCTGGAAGCACAGGCCGGGGCCATCGAACGCGCCTTTTCCCGCCTGCCGGATGCGGCCTGCTGCATTCTTTCCGGCGGCGCCACCCCCCTTCTCGCCCCCCGCCTTTCCCTCCCCCTGCTGCAACGCCCCAACCTGGTACTGGAAGGCATGCGCCGCATTCATCAAGGATCGGAGGACGGGATAGAGGATAGCAAACCCATCGGCATCCTTGCCGCTTTGCGATCTGACGCCAGCCCCTCATGAACGAAATCCCGGAATTCAACAAGATTGTCATCTACGGCGTGGGCCTGATTGGCGGCTCCTTTGCGCTGGCGCTCAAGGCGAGCGGGGCGGTGGGGGAGGTGGTGGGTTTCGGGCGGCGGCCGGAGAATCTGGCGGATGCCTTGGATTTGGGAATCATCGACCGCATCGGCGCGGATTGTGCGCTTGAACTCGTGGATGCCGATCTGGCGCTGGTCGCCACGCCCGTTGCCCAGATGCCAGCAGTGTTCGCCCGGATCGCGCCCTGCCTTGGCCCGCGCACCGTCATTACCGATGGCGGCAGCACCAAGACCGATGTCGTCCAGGCTGCCCGCGCCGCGCTGGGCGACAGGATCGGGCGCTTCGTCCCCGCGCATCCCATCGCCGGGACGGAAAACAGCGGCGCGGCGGCGGCAAGGCGCGATCTTTACCAGGGCCGCAAGGTGATCGTGACCGCGCTGCCCGAAAATACAAACGCATCCCAGGCGCGTGTAAAACGCGCCTGGGCGCTGTGCGGCGCGGATCTCCACGAACTTACGCCGGAACAACACGACCGCGTGCTTGCCGCCGTGAGCCACCTGCCCCACCTGCTGGCCTTCGCTTTGGTGCGCGACCTGGCCGAGCGCCCGGACGCGCCGCTCTTCTTCGATTTCGCCGCTTCCGGCTTCCGCGATTTCACCCGCATTGCCGCCAGCCATCCGGAAATGTGGCGCGACATCTGCCTCGCCAACCGCGCCGCGCTGCTCGCGGAAATCGAAACCTACCAGCAACAACTGGAGGAATTCAGGACGGCGCTCGAACAAAAAAACGGCCTCCTGCTGGAAGAACGTTTCTCCATCGCCCGCAAGGCGAGACGCGATTGGGGGCGCAGGGATTCGGAAAAAAACAGCTCGCAAACTGGCGATGGAGTTTGAATGTCGCATCCCATCCTTTGTTGCGCACATCATCAAACGACCATGAAAAACTCACGATATTCTGACCCTTTCGTCAATATTTCGCGCAAAAATCATCGCGTGGGAAATGCTGGACCGGCCTGGAATCCATGTTTGCCGCATCATTGCGCCCCTGGAGTCACGAGCGGTAGTCGGCGTTGATTTTTACGTAGTCGTAGGAGAGGTCGCAGGTATGGAGCCGGGTGCTTGCCGGGCCGCGGGCCAAGTCGATGTGGATGCTGATTTCGGCTTCCCGCATGATGGTTGCGCCGTCTTCTTCTTGATAGTGCGCGGCGCGTCCGCCGACTTCGGCGACGAGTACCCGCTTGCCGCCGCCTGCCAGCCATACCCGCAGCCGGTCGACATCGAGATCGTCGATCCCGGCATAGCCGATGGCGGCGAGAATGCGCCCCAGATTGGGGTCGGAAGCGAAAAAGGCCGTCTTGACGAGCGGCGAATGGGCGATGGCGTCGGCAACCTTGCGGCATTCCACGCGATCCCGCCCGCCTTCCACCTCAATCGTGATGAACTTGCTCGCGCCCTCGCCGTCGCGGACGATCGCCTGGGCCAACTCGGCGGCCACAGCAATGAGCGCCGCTTTCGCTGTCTCCCAACCGGGTTCGCCGCCATTCTCGAAACGCAGCGCCCCTTGGCCGCTCGCCATGACAACGAACGAATCATTGGTGGAGGTGTCGCCATCCACCGTGATTGCGTTGAACGATTGCCCGGCGGCCTCCTGCACAAGCGCCGCCAGCAAGGGGCGGGCGATGGCGGCGTCGGTAGCGACGAAAGCCAGCATCGTCGCCATGTTGGGATGGATCATGCCCGCGCCCTTGGCAATCCCGGTCACGGTAAGCGTTTTGCCGCCGATGTCGATCCGACGGGACACAGCCTTGGCAACGGTGTCGGTGGTCATGATGGCGTGTGCCGCCGCATGCCAGCGATCCGCGCCCAGATCGGCGCATGCCGCGGGCAGGGCGGCAAGCAGACGCGCAACCGGCAAGGGTTCCAGAATGACGCCGGTGGAAAAGGGCAATACGGCTTCCGGCTTGATGTCCAGAAGGTTTCCGACCGCCGTGCAGGTGGTTTGCGCTGCCTCCAGCCCTGCCGCGCCCGTGCCTGCGTTGGCGATGCCGGTATTGATGACGAAGGCGCGAATTTCCGTCCCGGCGGCCAGATGCTGGCGACACACCGTGACCGGCGCGGCGCAGAAGCGATTCTGCGTGAAAACGCCCGCCACCGTGGCATTGGGCGCAAGTTCGATCAGGGTCAGATCATTCCGCCCTTGTTTGCGGATCCCCGCCTCGGCCACGCCCAGACGGACTCCGGCGATGGGAAAAAGCGCGCTCGGCGCGGGGGTACTGTACTGGACTGCCATGTTTCTTTCCTGAATGGGTTAAAACGGAACGGGTTGGGAAATGCCTTAACGCGCAATCGCCCGATAGCCAATGTCCTTGCGGTGCTGCATCCCCTCCCAGGCTATCGTGGCGACCGCTTCGTAGGCGCGTTTTTGCGCCTGTTTGATGTTCTCGCCCAGCGCGGTGACGCAAAGTACGCGCCCGCCTGCGGTGACGATTTCGCCCTCTTGCGCCGCCGTGCCTGCGTGAAAGACGTGCGTATCCGCGTCAAAGCGGTTGTCATCGGGCAGGCCTTCGATAACATCGCCTGTTTTCGGCGTACCGGGATAATTCGCGGCGGCCAACACCACGCCCAGCGCCACGCGCCGATCCCATTCAGCTTCCACCTGATCCAGCGTGCCGTCGATGGCGTGTTCGAGCAAGGTCACGAGGTCGGATTTCAGGCGCATCAGGATGGGCTGCGTTTCCGGGTCGCCCATGCGGCAATTGAATTCCAGCGTCTTTACGTCGCCCTTCTTGCTCACCATCAGGCCCGCGTAGAGAAAGCCGGTGAAGGGGATGCCGTCGGCGGCCATGCCCTTGACCGTGGGCGAGATGATCTCGCGCATGACTTTGGCGTGAATCTCCGGCGTGACGACCGGCGCGGGCGAATACGCGCCCATGCCGCCCGTGTTGGGGCCAGTGTCGCCATCGCCAATGCGCTTGTGATCCTGGCTGGAAGCCAGCGGCAGGATATGCTTGCCATCCACCATGACGATGAAGCTGGCTTCCTCGCCCTCCAGGAATTCCTCAATCACCACCCGCGCCCCGGCTGCGCCCAGCATCCCGTCAATGGCGGCATGGGCTTCGGCAAGCGTCAGGGCGACGACCACGCCCTTGCCCGCCGCGAGGCCGTCGGCCTTGATGACGATGGGCGCGCCTTGTTTTTCCACGTAGTCATGCGCGGCGGCGGCGTCGGAGAAGGTGGCGAAGGCAGCCGTCGGAATATGATGACGCGCCATGAATCGCTTGGCGAAATCCTTGGAGGATTCGAGTTGCGCGGCGGCCTTTGTGGGGCCAAAGATTTTCAGGCCGCGCGCGCGAAAGATATCCACGATACCCGCCGCCAGTGGCGCTTCCGGGCCGACCACGGTGAACAGAATGTCGTTTTGCGCGGCGAAATCCGCCAGCGCCGCCGGGTCGGTCAGCGGCAGGTTCTCGACTTCATGCTCCCGCGCCGTCCCGGCATTGCCCGGCGC
>JAISLJ010000048.1 GCA_031290955.1 Zoogloeaceae bacterium
TGGCGGTGGTGATCTTCTCCGGCCTCATCAGTTCCACGTTGCTGGACACTTTCCTGACGCCGGTCATGTTCTGGTTCTTCGCGCGCAAGGACGCCGAAGCCCTGATGGCCGACCGCGAAATGGGCGCACTCTAATCCTGCCCTGGCGGACGGCGGTACTGTTGAAACATGGACAATGATTCGACTGCCGTCCGCAAACGCGCAGAATTGCAGGGTGCCTCAACGTGTTTGTCGGGTAAGGTTCAACAAAATTATGGGGCAGGATGGATTTCACAGGGGCGACCATTTATACTCTTCGAATCATTCACCGTTGCTTCACCTGCGCTTCCGTGTGGCTTCACAGACGCGGCGCATGCTTGCTTTCCCATTGATTCCGGAACGCCATCATGAATGCCAGACCCGCCATGCCTCTTGATATCCTGCTCGTCAATCCGCCGCATACCGCCATCGGCAGCCGTCTGGCGGGCGAGCATTTGCCGCCCCTGGGGCTGTTGTGCGTGGGCGGGCCGCTGTTGGACGCGGGATTTCCGGTGTCCCTTCTGGATGCCGATCTCGAAAACCTCGATCTGGCGCGTATCGTGGCGCGGGTGCTGGTCCGCAGACCGAACGTGGCGCTGATCGGGCATTCCGGTTCCAGTTCCGCGCATCTCACCATCGTGGCGCTGTGCCGTCGGCTAAAGGCGGCGCTGCCGGAATTACGCATCATCTATGGCGGGGTTTATCCCACCTATCACTGGCGAGAAATCCTGCGCGAGACGCCGGAAATCGACTGCGTTGTGCGTGGCGAGGGCGAGCAGACGACGCTTTCCCTCGTTACGGCGATGGCAAGGGGAGAGCCTCTGGAGACGGTGCGCGGCATTGCCCTGCGGCAGGCGGGAGAAATCCTGGCGACGCCGCCGGCTGCCGTCATTTCCCGTCTCGATGATTATCGCGTGGGCTGGGAGTTGATTGAACATGCCCGCTATTCCTACTGGGGCGGGCGGCGGGCGGTCGTGGCGCAGTTTTCGCGCGGTTGCCCGCACCAGTGCGAATATTGCGGGCAACGTGGTTTCTGGCAGCGCTGGCGGCATCGCGATCCCCAAAAATTTGCGCGGGAACTGGCCTGGCTGTATCGGGAGAAGGGCGTCGAACTCATCAATTTCGCCGACGAACTGCCGACCGGCTCGCGCAAGGCGTGGAAGGCTTTCCTCGAAGCCCTGATCGCGGAAAACGTGCCGCTCACGCTGGTCGGTTCGACGCGGGCGAGCGACATCGTGCGGGACGCAGATCTCCTGCCGCTCTACCGCAAGGCGGGCGTCATCCGCTTCCTGCTGGGCATCGAGAGCTACGACGAAACCACGCTGGCCGCCATCCGGAAAGGGGCCAACCCGCGTGACGACGCCTTGGCGATCCGTCTTTTGCGCCAGCACGGAATCGTGGCAATGGCGACCTGTGTGGTCGGTTTCGCGGAAGAGCGCGACCGCGATTACTGGCGTTCGCTGCGTCAGCTCCTTGCCTATGACCCTGACCAGATCCAGCTCATCCACGCGACGCCGCATCGCTGGACGGCGTTCTACCAGCAGGCCGAACAGCGGCGGGTGCTGGAGACGGACACGCGCCGCTGGGACTACAAGCATCAGGTGCTGGCAGTCGAGCGGGTGCCGTCCTGGCGGGTGTTTTTATGGTGCAAGCTGATCGAAGTTGCCCTGCAATTGCGTCCGCGCGCGCTGTGGCGGGTTCTCCTGCACCCGGACGCGGAAATCCGCCACGCCATGCGCTGGTATACCCGCATTGGTCGCCGGGTGTGGCTGCATGAAATCCTGGAATTCCTCTTCGCCACCCGCCACCTGAAAAACGGCCCCACACTGGAAAAATGCTTCGGCCCCGCCTTTGATCTTGCGGACGGCAATATTTCCTCGCCAAGCGGGGGAGAGAGAAGCAAGCGGCGGCGCGGGCGGTGAGGCTGTCGCGCAGATAAACGCCGATGGATTGCCACGGGCCTTCGGCCCTCGCAATGACGGGGATTTGGAGGTTCGGGGCGTTTCCGTGAGCGCTGATGTCATTGATGCGCGAAAGAAACGCAAGGCGTCCTAACTCTCGTCATTGCGAGGCGCGTAGCGCCGTGGCAATCCACCGGCGTTTCTCTGTGCGATGCCCTCCCCGCCCACGCCGCCGCTCGCTTCTCTCTCGCCCGCTTGGCGGGAGAGAGTGCCCCGGCAGGGGCGAGAGAGGGCGTCCACCCTCCGGCGCAAAGCGCCGCATATGTTTCCTTGGGCGGTCACACTGCGGAAAGGGTAGAAGAAATAAGCGTCGCTGCGCTCCGCAAGGAACAACTCCCCCACCCGGCGCTTCGCGCCACCCTCTCCCGCCAAACGGGCGAGGGTAAGAATATGGGCGCATTCGCGCCAAATGGTGGAGGTGGATTGCCACGGGCCTGCGGCCCTCGCAATGACGGGGATTTGGAGGTTCGGGGCGTTTCCGTGGGCGCTGATGTCATCGATGCGCGAAAGAAAGCGCAAGGCGTCCTACCCGTGCTCGCGTCTCTTGAAAGAACGAGGGGCGCGGGGTTGCCAGTCGCGTTCCTGGGCGCGGGGGGGATATTCGTTGCCGAAGCGTCCGCCGCCATTGTCGAATCTGCCGCCCTCGCCGCCGAACCTGCTGTTGCCGTGCGGTTTGTGGGTGGCGGGACGCGGGCGACGGGGGAAGCGGTCGCCTGCGGGCGGGGGCGCGCCTTCCGGGACGATGTTGAGCTGGCGACGACGAACCCAGACCGTCTTCAGGATTTGCAGGGTCTCGCGGGACAAGTCATCCGGCAAATCCACCGTGCTGTAATCGTCATGCAGTTCGATGCGACCGATCAGGCGGCTGGGCAGGTTGCCCTCGTTGGCAATGGCGCCCACGATGTCCTTGGGTGCAACGCCATGATTGCGCCCGACTTCGATCCGGTAGCGCATCATCACCACGGCGTTCCCCCGGTCATCCTCGTTGATGTCGCCGGGGGCGGAATATTCACGCGCCGGACGTTCCGGGCGCTCCGCGCGTTCGCGGCGCGCGGGACGCTCGCCAAACTCGCCGCGGCGGGCATCTTCCTCAAGGCGCAGCGGGCGTTCCTTCTGCGCAAGGAAGGCGAGCGCCGCAGCCACCCGCTCGGGCGAGGCTTCCTGTTCGCTGGCGAGGTCGCTCACCATGTTTTCAAAGAAATCCAGATCCTCAGAGGAGAGCGTCTTGGCGACCCGTTCCTTGAACAAGGCCACGCGCCGATCCGTCACTGCCTGTTGCGTGGGCAGCGCCAGATGCTCGATGGGCTTGCGCGTGGCGCGCTCGATCGTCCGCAGCATCCGCATTTCCCGGGGCGAGACGAAGAGGATGGCGCGGCCCGTGCGTCCGGCGCGGCCCGTGCGGCCAATGCGATGAACATAGGCTTCGGCGTCATTGGGGATGTCGTAGTTGATGACGTGGGTGATCCGCGGCACGTCGATGCCGCGCGCGGCCACATCGGTTGCGATGACGAGATCCAGCTTGCCTGCCTTCAGTTGCTCAATGACGCGCTCACGCGCCTGCTGGGTCATGTCGCCATTCAGGGCGACGGCAGCGTGGCCACGCGCTTCCAGCTTTTGCGCCAGATCCTCAGTGGCAAGTTTGGTGCGCACGAAGATGATGGCGGCGTCCAGTTCCTCTTCCACTTCCAAGATGCGCGTCAGGGCATCGAGCTTGTGCAGGCCGGAAACCTGCCAGTAACACTGGCTGATGCTCTCGACGGTCTGGGTCGAGGCCCGAATCTTCACTTCTTCCGGCGCGGTGAGGTAAGTATGGGCAACCTTGCGAATCGCCTCGGGCATGGTGGCGGAAAAAAGCGCCGTCTGGCGTTCGGCAGGGATGTGTTCGAGAATCCACGACACATCGTCAATAAAGCCCATGCGCAACATTTCGTCGGCCTCGTCGAGCACCAGCGTTTTCAGGTGCGCAAGCGACAGGCTGTTGCGTTCCAGGTGATCCATGATGCGCCCAGGCGTGCCCACGATCACGTGCGCGCCACGCGCCAACTGCTTCAACTGGATGCCATAGCTTTGCCCGCCGTAGATCGGCAGCACGTGGAAATCGGGAAGGTGCCGGGCATAGCGCACAAAGGCTTCCGCCACCTGGAGGGCAAGCTCGCGGGTCGGCGTGAGGATCAGGGCCTGCGGCTGCGCCAGCTTCAGGTCCAGACGATGCAGGATGGGCAGGGCGAAGGCAGCCGTCTTCCCCGTGCCGGTCTGGGCCATGCCCAGGAGATCGCGGCCTTCCAGCAGGATGGGGATGCATTCGGCCTGGATCGGCGAGGGCGTTTCATAGCCGACTTCCGCCAGGGCTTGCAGGATAGGGCCTTCCAGCCCCAGTTGCTCGAAGGTTTCAAGTTTGTTTTCCGTTGTTTCGGAAACGGCGGTCTCAAGCTGACCGTCATCTTCAGGATGTTCTGACATCACACACTCCCAGTAGCCGCGCACGAGGGCGGCAGGACACAAGACACACGCGGCGCGCGTTCGCCTGGATGGACAGGATGTTTCCAGAGGGGCGCCGCACAGGATGAATAAGCCCGGTTCTTCCACGGTTGAAGCCAGAGCGCTTCGCGCCACGGGTTCCACCCGGCAACTCAAGACCCGCCATTCTCCACAAAAAAGCGCAAAAAGTAAAATCGTCCTGCGGACGGCGATGTTCTCCCGTGCAACGCGAGCGGCTGCGGCTCCCCAGGAAATGTCCGGCGAATGCGCCAAGCCCCATGTCAAAAACAAATGTTACGAGCTTTTGAATCTGTCCGCTTTCATGATTTTCAAATTGTCCGCTTTTTTGTGCCGTATGCCAATTGCCGGAGGGCGTAGCCCGTAGGCAATTGGCATGCGGCGGCGGACGCCTGGCGCTCACGCGACCTTCTCGACCGCGCGCCTGCCGCTTTCACCCCCCTTTCCTGCCGCCGTGTCGTCCGCCAGCCTCCTGGGGCCGTGGAAAACCGCCATCCGTCCGTCCGGGTAACGATGCACTTCCACCTTGGCCTTCACGTCATGGCAACGATGTTTGTCCGCCGGGATCTGTAGTGTCCGCTTTTCAAACTTCACGCAGTTGTCCGAGCCAACCGTCCGCTCATGGCGTTCGCACAGGATATCCGACAGATCACCGCCCACCCGCGCCACGAAGGCCGTCCCTTCTTCCTGCGCCGCCACCTGGAATTTCTCGTTGTAACGCTTGCGGTATTCTTCCCGAATGAACCAGTTCGCCGCTTCCATCTCCGTGATGCCGTGGAGCGCCAATTCCTTCGGCAGCCTGTCCTACAAGGTCTTGAACGGCCGTTCCGAACATCCGCGCGCCTCTGGTGAGTACGCGGCAATCATACGGATGTTCAACTGTCGCATCGCTTGTCCAAATTGGAATAGTAACGTCATAAGGTATGCCGTCAATACGAGATTGTGTCGTGTAGTATGTCGTGGAACGAGGGTCTGTTCTTTGGGACTTGTCCGCAACGACATTGCCCCTTTTCGCTGACCTCAAAGCTTCCTGGATATGCAAGGCCAACACGGTTTGCTCCGGGGAAGGAACCACACGGTTCAAGGCATGTTTCAGTCCGCCATAAGACACAATGACGCTATCACCGTCCCTTGTCTCCACCGTCACCGGCTTCTGTAATCCCCGCGAAGCTTCTCCAATACGGCGTCCCGCGCCCGGCGCCAATGGCTGCGGCTGTCTTCCGAGTTGTGCGTCGGAATGTAGTCGTCCGTGATGTACAGCCTCGAAGGATGCGCAATGCGGATACACTGTGCCTCCTCCTCGCCGTCGGGGAAAATGTCGACGATGAAACGGGGGGCTTTGGGTCGAACGGATTCAGTCATGGCAATCATGCGGATTTTTCCTTGCTATAATGTTCCAGAACAGCACGAGGTTCGCCATGACAGAAAACTTCCTGCCCACGGAGATCATCGAGGGCGAAATCGGACTGATCATCGATTACCGGGCGGGACAGACTCCGGCCATTGACGTGCTTTCCGGCGCGATGCGCTTCATCGAGGCGCTGGACGTCCTGGACAAGGCGCTGCTTTCTTCTGTTGATACCTCTCTTGAACCCGTCTCCATCCTGAATGACGTACAGCGTTCTTCCCTGAAGTTTCTTTTGGCGCGCCTTGAAAAACGTTCCAGACGACGCGCTCAAAAACCTGGAATGGAAAAAATGGGTGGGGAATCTGCTGGTCAAGGGGAAATACCGGCTCTTGAAGCGGATTGGCGCGGACACGCCGGAAATTGCCCGCGAACTGGAAGCCCCCTCCACCGATTACTCGCAAGTGCCTGACGTTCTGGTCGCCTATCGCCTGCCCCGGCTCCCCGATGTCCTTGACGCCCTGGAAGATGTTCAAAACGCCCGCGCCGCCATTTCCTGCCCCGTGACCGTGCAAACAGAATTGGGCAATGTCGAACTGGAAGCCCTGCCCATGCCTGCCCAGGCGACAGCCCAAAATGTCGGGAGCAGCATCACCAATCAGGGGGAAGAAATATTCCGGGTCAAATCGCCCGACATGCTGGGCGAGGCGCAATGGATCGTCTTGCGCAACAACCGCAATACGCGCGTGAATATGCTGCATCGCGGCTTCGTTGAAAGATATAGTAATTCAGCTCAACAAGTATAGTGATTCAATTCAACAAGTACCAGCATGAAAATATTGATATATAGCGGAAGGCAAATCGTTACAGTGGGGGATTATGTCTATTAATCCGCGTTTCATATTTGCCCAAGTTTTTTCGATAGGATTGAAGTCTGGTGAGTATGGAGGTAAAAACAAGAGTTTTATTCCATGGCGGCGAGCCAAATTACGCAACTTCTTTTTAGGGTGAAAAGAAGCGTTGTCCATGATTGCCGTGATGCCCTTCGGAACGGATTTGGCGAACGATGTTCTAAACCATTCCACGAAAGAGGCGCTGGTGGTATTTTCGGTATAGCAAAGCGGAGCGACGATTTTATCGCTGATTTTCAGCTGTCACGATATTTGTCCGTTGAAACTTTCTGCCGCGTTTGGTATCCTCGATTTTCACGCCACGCAAGGAACGTCCATGTTCCCGAACGAGTGGCTTGTTTATTCCGCTTTCGTCGATATAGACTCGTTTTTCTTCGGGGATTTTGGCGAGCAACTTTACAAATTCAGTTCTTGCCTGCCCCGATTTTTCGGAATAGGTAAATGTCTTTTTTATATGTAAAACCAAGCTGTACCAATCGTTTGTGTACAGCCGCCATGGAACAGTTGAATTTCTCAGAAAGTTCGCGAAGACACAAATCAGGTTTTTCCTCAACAGCCTTTTTGAGTTTTGTGGGATTTATCTTCCCTGCCTTGTTCTCGCGATTTTCGGTTTTGTCATTCATCCGCGCTATAGGCCATATATTTTCATCCTATCCTGTAAAAAATTGATACTTCTCATGTTAACATCCTATATCAGTCAGTCCGGCGGGCATTCTCCCCCGTGGCAGGGGCGGGTTTGAAACCCGCCCCTGCGTCCCTCCGCTCGATATCGGCATCCAGGGCTACGCCGGCAAGCGCGAAGGCGTGACCGGAAGCTTCAAGGCGAATACCGGTTCTGATGCCAAGTTGCGCTCAACAGGCCATTTATACTCAAGTCTGACGTGTCGGGTTCGGTCATTTTTGGCGTATCGCG
>JAISLJ010000049.1 GCA_031290955.1 Zoogloeaceae bacterium
CGCCCGGATTTGTCGGTGACGCTGGTTGACGCCGTGCAGAAAAAAACCGCGTTCCTGCGGCAGACGGTCATCGAACTGGCCTTGAAGAATGTCACTGTGCATCATGCCCGTGTCGAACATTTGCAAGGGCGTTACGCGGTCATCACCTCGCGCGCCTTTGCGGAGTTGAAGGATTTTGTCGCCCTCACCCGCCATCTTCTCGCGCCGGGCGGATGCTGGCTCGCCATGAAAGGACAACGCCCAACAGCGGAACTCGCCGCCCTGCCTGCGGGAATCGTGGTGGAAGCGGTACAATCGCTCGCCGTGCCAGGATTGGCGGCGGAGCGGCATTTGGTGGTTCTCAGGGAGAGGGATTGAAATATGGCTTCGGTTTTTGCAAGACGCCCGATGGTGGTCATTCGCTGTCGCATCCCATCCCTTCGTTCTCACTCTGTGTTCCCCTCGCTTGCGACAAAACATCGCGCCGCTGATTTTCCTGCTCTCCATCCCCAGTCTTCTGAACCGTTCAACGTCCGGCCAGCATGGCTTTCAGGGCATTGAGGCGGGCTTGGCCAGTGGCTTTGTCGGGGAGTGGAGTGGAGGAGGGGGGTTGGGCGCCCATTTCGGCGATGAAGCGCGAGGGCGCGCAAAAAACCCAGTCGCGGTGTTGCTTGCGGCGTCGGGCGCAGGAAATGAACAGGCTCTGCCGGGCACGGGTGATGCCAACATACATCAGCCGACGTTCCTCCTCAACCGTGCCGCTCGCAATGGCTTCCCGATGCGGCAGGATTTCTTCCTCAACGCCGACCAGGAAAACATGCCGGTATTCAAGTCCCTTGGCGGCATGCAGAGTGGAAAGCTGCACGGCGTCAGCGGTGGTTTCCTCCTTGTCCAGTTGCTGGATGAGCGCGATGGTCTGTACCAAGTCGACCAAGGTCTTGCCTTCCGTCTCGCCCTTTTGCCGCAGCCAATCGGAAAATTCGCACAGGTTGGTCCAGCGGGCCGCAGCGACGCGCTCTTCCTCATGGGCATAAAGATAGGATTCATATTCAATGGCGGTCAGAAGATCAGGCAGCACCACCTGTGCGGCTTCCTGCTCGGCGCGGGCGCGCATGCGGACAATGAACTGGCAGAATTCCGCGAGCGGCGCATGCTGGCGGGCGGAAAGGCGTTGGGCGAGACCTTCTTCTCCGGCCGCATGAAAGAGGGAGCGCCGCCGTTCTCCCGCATAGATACCCAGCGTTTTGAGCGTTTCCGAGCCAATGCCGCGCCGGGGGGTTGTCGCGGCACGAATGAACGCTGGATCATCCTCTGGGTTGGCGAAGAGGCGCAGGTAGGCGAGAAAATCCTTGATCTCCGTCTTGTCGAAGAAAGAGCTTCCCCCGGAAAGCACATAGGGAATCCGCTGGTTGCGTAACGCGCTCTCGAAAAACCGCGCCAGATGATTGGAACGATAAAGAATGGCGTAATCCGACCACTGACCGCGATGTTCGAGCCGGTGCGCATTCAGGCGCATGACCACGCTTTCGGCTTCCTGTTCGTGATCCTCGTGCTGGGTCACGCGCACCGGGCTGCCGTGCCCCAGTTCCGACCAGAGTTTCTTCTCGAACAGCTTTTCATTGTGCGCGATCAGGCGATTGGCGGCTTCCAGGATGCGCGTGGTGGAGCGGTAGTTCTGTTCGAGCTTGATGATCTTCAGGTTGGGGAAATCCTGCGACAGGCGCTTCAGGTTTTCAGGATCGGCGCCGCGCCAGCCGTAGATGCTCTGGTCGTCATCTCCCACCGCGGTAAACTGCTGGCGCGGGCCGGTCAGGTGTTGCAGCAGCGCGTACTGGCAAGCGTTGGTATCCTGATATTCGTCGATGAGCAGGTAGCGCAGGCGATCTTGCCATTTTTCCCGGATTTCCGGGTGTTCCATGAACAATTGCACGGGCAGGCGGATGAGGTCGTCGAAATCCATCGCCTGATACGCCTTCAGGGAGGCTTCGTAGGCTAGATAGATGCGGGCCGCGCGCTGTTCCGTCCCGTTTTCGGCCAAGGCCTGGGCCGCCTCCGGAGCGAGCATCGCGTTCTTCCAGGTGGAGATGTGCTGCTGTGCCTGCCGAAGCGCGCCCTTCTCCAGTTCCTTGAAAAGATCGGCGAGGAGAGCGGTGCAGTCGGCGGCATCGAAGATGGAAAAACGCGGCTTGTAGCCCAGGGCGCTCGCCTCTTCGCGCAGGATGCGCGCCCCCAGGGCGTGGAAGGTGGAGACTTGCAGGTCGTTAGCCGTCTTTTTGGAGAGGAGTTCGCCCGCGCGCTCCCGCATTTCCCGCGCCGCCTTGTTGGTGAAGGTGATGGCGGCGATCCGGCGCGACGCGAGACCGCATTCCCGAACGAGCCAGGCGATTTTCCGGGTAATGACGCGGGTCTTCCCGGAACCGGCGCCCGCCAGCACCAGAAGCGGGCCATCCAGATACTGGGTGGCTTCGCGCTGGCGAACATTGAGATCGTGCATGGGCAATTCGGGAGAAAACAAAGGTCACATTGTAGTCCTGCGGATGGCAACTTTCCGCACGAACCAACCCTGCGTCCTACAATCTTGCAGACGGCAATTCCCCTTGCGAGGGGATTGGTACGGGCACGGCTATTAGTCAGTCACATTGATTTGACACAATCTTTGGCGTGATTTCTCGCTGAAAACCTGTCCATCAAGTCCTTTCTTTCCACCGTGACTGACTACTATTTCAAGGGTGTGGTGTTTCTTTTGTCTCTTCCGCTACCAGTGCTGAATATTTTTCCCTGCGTCCGCGGCTTTTGGCGATGGGGTATTTTTGGGCGTTCTTGATGAGTTTGTGTTTCAGGGCCGTGGCCAGGTCGATTCCGGCGCGGTCGGCGAGGAGGAGGAGATAGGCGAGGACATCGGCGCATTCGTCCGCCAGGGCTTCCCGGCTTGCGGCGTCCTGTGGCAGGGTTTCCACTTCCGCGTCGCTTTTCCATTGCGAAAGCTCCAGGACTTCGCCCGCCTCCAGACAAAGGGAAACCATCAGGTGCTTGATGCCGTGGAATTGCGCCCAGTCGCGGGCGTCCCGGAAGGCCAGCACTGCTTGCGTCAGGTCTTGCAGGGAATCCGCCGCCGCCGTGTCGCGCGGGTGCGCCTCATTTTTTTCACGCGGGGGATCATCTGGTTTGGGAGGAGGGCGCTCCCCGCTCGGATGTGTTGCCCGATCATGGGCGTGGATTGCACCATGCCCTGCCGCTTGCGTCGGGCCTTCTGGAGGATGCGCTGGAATTTTCATGGGGAATGGTTTTTCATCGCCGTCCGAAGGACAATTGCCGTCCGCCAAGACCTTACGTTTCGGGTTCCGCATCCCCGACGTTTGATTCCGTTCCCGCCGCGTCTCCGGCTTCATCGTCGCCTACCGCCGCAGTCTCTTCGCCTGCTTCCTCCTCGCCGCTTTCTGCCACCTTTTCCAGTCCAGAGAGTTTTTCGCCCTCGTCCAGCGCGATGAGGCGCACACCCTGGGTGGCGCGGCTCAGTTCGCGGATTTCGGAGACGCGGGTGCGGATCAGGACGCCACCCGTGGTAATCAGCATGATCTCGTCCTCGTCCGTCACCAGTTTGGCGGCGACAACTCTGCCGTTCCGCTCGCTGGCGGTGATGGCCTTTACACCTTGCGCGCCGCGTCGGGAGCGGCGGAAATCGCCCAAGCGGGTACGCTTGCCGTAGCCGTTTTCGCTGGCGACCAATACGGTCTCTTCCTCGTTTTCCGCCACCAAAAGGGAGATGATGCGTTGCCCTTCGGGCAGACTCATGCCGCGCACGCCGCGCGATTGCCGCCCCATCGGGCGCACATCGTCTTCAGGGAACCACACCGCCTTGCCGCCGTCGGAAACCAGCACGATGTCGCTTTTGCCGGTGGTCAGTTCCGCGCCGACCAGCACATCGCCTTCATCCAGATCGACGGCGATAATGCCCTTTTGCCGCGGGTTGTTGAATTGGGAGAGCGAGGTTTTCTTCACCGTCCCCAAAACGGTACACATGAAAATGTACTGATCGTCGGAAAATTCCTTCACCGGCAGGATGGCGTTGATCTGCTCGCCTTCCTCCAGCGGGAACATATTTACGATGGGTTTGCCGCGACTGTTGCGGCTGCCCAGCGGCGCTTCATACACCTTGAGCCAGTAGCAGCGCCCACGGTTGGAAAAACAGAGGATGTA
Source organism: Zoogloeaceae bacterium (assembly GCA_031290955.1). Lineage (GTDB taxonomy): Bacteria > Pseudomonadota > Gammaproteobacteria > Burkholderiales > Rhodocyclaceae > Azovibrio. The sequence goes on from JAISLJ010000049.1 coordinate 4,177, forward strand.
ATCATGGGTGTTGGCGACGAAGAGATGATCGATGAAATCATCTTCCTTCATTGCCGTCGCCTGCTTGCCGCGTCCGCCGCGGCGCTGGGCGCGGTAGTCGGCCAAGGGCTGCGCCTTGAGATAGCCGGTGTGCGAGAGCGTCACCACCAGATCTTGCGGCGTGATCAGGTCTTCAAGTTCCAGGTCCTGCGCATAGGGGACAATTTCGGAACGGCGCGCGTCGCCGAATTGCTCGCGGATGGCGATGAGTTCGTCGCTGATGATCGTGGTGATGCGTTCCGGTCGGGCGAGTATGTCCATGAGGTCGGCAATCTTCTCCAGTACGGCGCGGAATTCATCAACGATCTTGTCCTGCTCCAGCCCGGTGAGCCGTTGCAGGCGCAATTCGAGGATGGCCTGCGCCTGTGCTTCGGAAAGCCGGTAGCCCTCCGGCGTCAGGCCGAATTCCGGCCCGATGCCGTCGGGGCGCACGGCGTCGATGCTGGCGCGCGCCAGCATTTCGCGCACCGCGCCGCTCTGCCAGACGCGCTCCATCAGGCCGCGCCGGGCGTCGGCAGGCGTCGGCGCGGCCTTGATGAGGGCGATGATCTCATCCACATTGGAGAGCGCCACCGCCAAACCTTCCAGAATGTGCCCGCGTTCCTGCGCCTTTTTCAATTCAAAGACCGTGCGCCGCGTCACCACCTCGCGCCGATGCGAAAGGAAGTATTCCAGCATCTGCTTCAGGTTCAAAAGCCGCGGCTGGCCATTGACCAGCGCCACCATGTTCATGCCGAAGCTATCCTGCAACTGCGTCATCTTGAAGAGGTTGTTGAGCACGACTTCCGGCACTTCGCCGCGCTTCAACTCGATCACCACGCGCATGCCGGATTTGTCCGATTCATCCTGGATGTGGGAGATGCCCTCGATGCGTTTTTCGGTGACCAGTTCGCCGATCTTCTCCAGTAGGCTTTTCTTGTTGACCTGATAGGGCAGTTCATCGACGATGATGGCCTCGCGTCCGCCTTTTTCCAGTTCCTCGAAATGCGCGCGCGCCCGAATGACCACGCGCCCGCGCCCGGTGCGGTAGCCCTCATGCACACCTCTCACGCCGTGGATGATGCCTGCGGTGGGAAAATCCGGCGCGGGAATGATCTGGATTAATTCCTCAAGGGTGGTTTCCGGGTTTTCGAGCAGCCGAAGGCAGGCGGCGATCACCTCGTTCAGGTTGTGCGGCGGAATGTTGGTCGCCATGCCCACGGCGATGCCGGAAGAGCCATTGATGAGCAGGTTGGGGATGCGGCTCGGCAGGACCAGGGGTTCCTGGAGCGCGCCATCGTAATTGGGGCCGAAATCGACGGTTTCTTTGTCGATGTCTTCCAGCAACTGGTGCCCGATCCGCGCCATGCGGATTTCCGTGTAGCGCATGGCCGCCGCGCTGTCGCCATCCACGGAGCCAAAATTGCCTTGCCCGTCCACCAGCATGTAGCGCAGCGAAAAACTTTGCGCCATGCGCACGATGGTATCGTAGATTGCCGAATCGCCATGCGGGTGATATTTCCCCATGACGTCGCCGACGATCCGGGCGGATTTCTTGTAGGCCTTGTTCCAGTCGTTGCCCATTTCGTGCATGGTGAAGAGCGCGCGGCGATGCACGGGTTTCAGGCCATCCCGCACATCCGGCAGCGCCCGGCCCACGATCACGCTCATTGCGTAATCGAGATAGGAGCGGCGCATTTCGTCTTCGAGACTGACGGGAAGGGTTTCCTTGGCGAATTGTTGTTCCATGCTGGTATTGACTGGACGGGACCGGCAGTCGTCAGGTAGTGGCGGGAAACCGCGATTCTACCACGCTCCCGCCGCGTCCTGCCTTCCTTTGGCTTCCTTTATGTCGAGGCGAAACAACGCAAATTTCATCTGTCTACGGAAACGCCCCAAACTTCCAAACCCCCGTCATTCTCTGGGCTGAAGGCCCGTGGCAATCCACTTCCACGATTCGGCGCGAACGCGCCCATATTCTTACCCCTCGACCGCTTGGCGGGAGAGGGAATTGCCGTCTGCAAGACCGCGAAGCGCCGCTCACTTTCCCCACGCTTTCCGCAATAGAAGCGCCCAAGGAAAAGTATGCGGCGCTTCGCGCCGGAGGATGTGCTCCCTTGTATCTTCCCCTTGCAGGCCGAAACGGATAGATTCCACCCGTTTGACCGGCCCGGCTGGATAGTTCGTTGCGCCCTTGGAACAGAGATGATTCCGTGAGAGAGCCAGGAGCG
>JAISLJ010000050.1 GCA_031290955.1 Zoogloeaceae bacterium
CGGGGCTCGAACCCGCGACGCATCGGCGATATGCCAATTGCTCTACCAACTGAGCTATCCAAACCAATGAACGCAAACCTTCCGATGCGGCGGCATACGCGAGTGCGACAGCATGAAAACCGGCCTTCGCGCACCGGCGGGGTTTTGGAACCCCGGCCTGTAAGCCACACCAAAGATGTTGTGCCCACTCCTCTCTACGCAAGAGCCGTGCCTGACTTGGGATTTGCTTGTATCTTATTGAAAACAAAGGATTTTTGAAATTTCGGAGACAATGGGCTTGCCCGTGCTCGTAGTCAAAAAGATAAAGTATTTATCTTTTTGGCTACGCCACGCCTTTTCTTTTCCGCCTTGCCCGCTGCCTTCACCGGCGCTTTGGCGTACAGCGCGTAAATGTCGGTCTGTTCGCGGCGTGGTCGACCAACCTGGCATGGTCGCCCTGTCTGTCGCATCCTGGATAATTCGATCCAAAATTCTCGCTGACCGCTGTTTTTTGCGCGTGAGATGTTACGGGAAGTGGTAGATTCGCTGAAAGCAAGAAAAGGAAGAGAAGATGGAACTTCATTTGCATAAAAATGCCCGGACGACGCCTGCGGTGCGCGCGGATATTGCTGCAAGCACGGAAGGGGTGAGCATCCTGGCGCGACGGTATGGCGTCGGGCTTATCGCCTATCGTCTGCAACACAAGACAAGCGATCAAGACATTCAGTGGTCCCGGATCGTCGAGCTGAAGCTCGTTCCTCACTCGGATCAGCCTTGGCCAGAGATCGCCGAAATGGACTACGGCATGCAGAGGGCGTGTTGCAAATGAAGCCGCGGGCTGCCACGGTCGGATACCCCTTGTGCAAATGGAGTGTGGACTGTTCTTCCGACCATAGCCTGCGCGGCCCCGAGTACCGGCTTTGGTTGAAGGGCCGCCTCGCCGTTTATGGCGCGCGAAATGCGGCGCTGGCGCCGGTATGCATCGCCAAGTACGGAAACGTCGATTGACGACTGAACGGGCGCGACCATGAAGCTGATCCAAAACACCGGTTCGCAGCGCGTCATCGACTTGATGCGGCCCCACCTCAAGCGTGGCAATCGACTCGACTGTGTAACGCCTTCGTTCTCTCTCTACGCCTTCGCTGAAATGCGTGAGGCGCTTTCCGCTTTGGGACGGGTCCAGTTGATTGTGCCTCCCGATGACGAGGCGCTCGAACTCCTTGGCTCGGAAGGCGACCGCGCCGCGCGCAATTGTTTGCAGGCCCGCTGGTTGGCCAATCAGTGCGCGAAGTGGATCAGCGAGAAAGTTGACCTGCGACGGGCATCCAGATCGGTGCCACAAGGCGCCGCAGTCATTCGCGGGCCGTGTGGAACGCCTGAACAGGTGGTGCTGGGATCGTTCGCCTTCAGCACGTCAGGCCTTGGCCTGATGCCCGGCAACCCGTTGAGCCTGATCCAGGCATCGGAATCCTTTGATGAGGCGGCGCAGCTTGCCCAATGGTTCGATCACCAATGGGCAAGTCTGCAAGAGGGGAGCGCCGCCGACGCCGAAGACAGGAACAAAGGAGGCGACACCGTTCTTGAAGCGCTGCAAGCCCTGGGCGAACACCGCGACCCGCTCACCATCTACACCTTGATGCTGCGTCACCTGTTTCGTGACAGCGGCGACGAGATGGACGAGGAGCGCATCGTCAAGTCCGCCACCGGCATTCGCAATACCGTCGTGTGGAAGAAGCTCTTCAAGTTCCAGCGTGACGGCGTGGTGGGGGCCATCGACAAGCTCAACCGTTTTGGCGGCTGCATCATCGCCGACAGCGTGGGGCTGGGCAAAACCTTTGAAGCCCTGGCTATCATCAAGTACCACGAACTGCGCAACGATCGCGTTCTGGTGCTCGCGCCCAAGCGTTTGCGCGACAACTGGACGCTCTACAAGGCCAACGACAAGCGCAACGTCCTGGCGGCCGACCGGTTCAACTACGACGTGCTCAACCACACCGACCTGTCGCGCGATGGCGGCCTGTCTGGCGACATCGACCTGTCGCACGTGAACTGGGGCAATTACGACCTGGTGGTGATCGACGAGTCGCACAACTTCCGCAACAAGGCCACGCACAAGGGCAAGGAATCGCGCTACGACCGCCTGATGCGGCGCATCATCCGCGAAGGCGTCAAGACCCGCGTGCTCATGCTTTCGGCCACGCCGGTCAACAATCGCCTGGCCGACCTGCGCAACCAGATCGCCTTTGCCACCGAGGGGGATGACGCCGCCCTGATGGCGCACGGCATCGCCAGCATCGAGGCCACGACCCGCAAGGCACAGGCGCAGTTCAACCGCTGGCTGGCGCTGGACGAGGCCGAAAAGACCCCCGCCAGACTGGTGGAGATGCTGGGTTTCGACTACTTCACCCTGCTGGATCACCTCACCATCGCCCGTTCGCGGAGGCATGTCGAGAAGTACTACGGCGCCAGCGAGACAGGTCGGTTCCCTGATCGTCTGCCGCCGATCAACATCAAGGCCGATGTGGACCTGGCTGGCGAATTCCGCGCCATCCGCGACATCAATCAGGAAATCCGTCGGCTCACGCTTGCCAGCTACGCGCCGCTGCGCTATGTGCTGCCGCACAAGCAGGCGGCCTATAACGCCAAGTACAGCACCCAGGTGCGGGGCGGCGTAGGGTTCTTCCGCCAGGTGGATCGCGAAGAAAGCCTGATTCAGCTGCTGCGCGTGAACGCGCTCAAGCGCATGGAAAGCGGCGTCTCGGCCTTCACGCTTACCTTGCAGCGCCAGCTCAAGGACGTGGAAGGCACGCTGGCGCGCATCGAATCCCATGCTGATGCGCTGGAGGAAATCGACATTGCCGACATCGATATCGACGACCCGGCATTCGAGACCTTGCTGGTCGGACGCAAGGTCAAGGTGCTGCTTCAGGATGTGGACTCGATCCGCTGGAAGCAGGACTTGCTGGAAGACCGCAACCGCCTGGCCACCTTGCTGGCGGCAGCCCGCCAAGTGGATGCCGCCCGCGATGCCAAGCTGGCGGCGCTGCGCGACATGATCCAGCACAAATGCGCCGAGCCGATCAACACGCATGAAGGCAAGCCCAACCGCAAGATCATCGTGTTTACGGCCTTCTCGGACACGGCGCATTACCTCTACGCCCAGCTTGCCCCTTGGGCCAGGGATATGCTGGGCATGCATGCGGCGCTCGTTACCGGCAGTGCCGGCATTCAGGCCACCTTGCCGGGCCTGCGCAAGAACATGGGCGATGTACTCTCGGCCTTCGCGCCGCGCGCCAAGGAGCGTCCGCAAGAGATGGCGGATGAAGGCGAGATCGACCTGCTGATCGCCACCGACTGCATTTCCGAAGGGCAGAACCTGCAAGACTGCGACTGGCTCATCAACTACGACATCCACTGGAACCCGGTGCGCATCATCCAGCGCTTCGGGCGCATCGACCGCATCGGCTCGCCCAACCAGCGCGTCCAGCTCGTGAACTTCTGGCCCAACATGGAACTGGAGGAATACATCAACCTGGAACAGCGCGTCAGTGGCCGCATGGTGCTGCTCGATGTCTCGGCCACCGGCGAGGAGAACCTGATCGAGCAACAGTCCGGCAACGCCATGAACGACCTGGAGTACCGGCGCAAGCAACTGCTCAAATTGCAGGACATGGTCATTGATATGGAAGACCTGTCTACCGGCGTGGCGATCACCGACCTCACCCTGACCGACTTCCGTATCGACCTTGCGCAGTACCTGAAGGCTTACCCCGGCAAGCTCGACAGCCAGCCGCTGGGCGCCTATGCCGTGACCACCGGCCTTGATGCCGACATTCCCCCCGGCGTGATCTTTTGCCTGCAAGCCTGCGCTCCAGCGGCACAGCCTACCGCATCGTCCGACTATCCGCTGGCGCCGTATTACCTGGCGCATGTCGGCGAGGACGGCGGTGTGTTGCTGCCCTATCCCCAGGCCAAGCGCATTCTGGATCGCCTCAAGCGCCTTTCGCTGGGGCGCGAGCGCCCGGACGACAGCGCCTGCGCGCGGTTCGACAAGGCGACCAAAGGGGGCGAGGACATGCGCCATGCCCAGAAGCTGCTTGCCGCCGCCGTGGCGTCCGTGGTCGGCAAGCACGAGGAGCGGGCCGTGGCCAGCCTGTTCACGCCTGGCGGCACACACGCCATGAAGGGTGAGTTCGCCGGCAGTGACGATTTCGAGGTGGTGGCATTCCTGGTGGTGCTGCCGGAATACGAGGCCGTATGACGCAGACGGCCTACGCGGTTCTCGATGCCCTGAAATTGCCTGATAGCGCACGGGTGGATCAACGTGTTCCCAAAAAACTGTTGCTGGAGAACGGTGCGCCCACGGCATCCGACAAGCGCCTGATCACGGACGCCATTGAAGAAACCCAGTGGTTCGCCGCGCTCAAGCCCAACACCATTGGCGTGCCCAGCTACCGGGACGCACAGCGCGAGTACCTTGAAATCGCAGTGCTGGTTGTGGCCCTGCGTGGCGCCGTCAAGCCCGCCAGTCTCGAACGCCTCGCCGAATTGGTGCATCGGGCCGTGCCGTATCCCGTGTTGCTGCTGATGCAAGGCCAAGCGCTGACCCTCTCGCTGGCGCACAAGCGTTGGGCGCAGAACGAAGCCAGCAAGGTGGTGCTTGATGGCGGCCTGATATTGGCCTCGCTACTCCACACGCCCGACGACGCCAAAGCGACGGATACCGCAGCGCATTCCCAAGCCGAACATGCCTTCGTGCAATCCCTGTCGATTGCATGCCAGCCCCAGACTTCGCTGCGCGCCCTCTATCAAGGTTGGGTGGACTGTGCGCAGGCCCTGCAAGCTGCGCGGTGGACGGGAAACTACCGAGCCACGGCAACGCCGGAACAGGCGTCGGCGCGTCGGCAGGCTCTGGCCGATTGTGAGCGACTGGAGGGCGAGATCAGCCGTCTACGGGCGCAAGGCGCGAAGGAAAGGCAGATGGCGCGCCAAGTTGAAATCAATCTCCAATTAAAAGCACTGTTGGCCGAGCGTCAGCGGATTGCTCAATATCTCTGAGGAGTAGAAGTGAAGGCTACAGAAACCAACCTGCTCAAGTTCCTGAAGAAATCTCCGCAGTTCGTCATTCCCATCTATCAGCG
>JAISLJ010000051.1 GCA_031290955.1 Zoogloeaceae bacterium
AAGTTCCATCTTCTTCTCCTTTCCTTGTCTTGAGCGAATCTACCACTTCCCGCAACACCTCACGCGCAAAAAACAGCGGCCAGCGTGAAAATTGAATCGAATCGTCCGGGATGCGACAGGCAACATGTCGGGGAAGATTGGCGACATGCCGCCTAAAACAACGCTTCCGGCAGGGCGGCGTTGAGGGTGGGCCAGGAAAGGGCGCTTTCCACGGTGTCGGCCAGACGTTCCAGATCGGCTTCGCGGCGGGCGGGGAAGTCGGTTGGGATGGCGTTTGCGAGGCCCGCCCAGGCAAGCAGCGCAGACAAGGCTTCCGGGTGGTCGAAGAGGCCGTGGCAGTAGGCGCCCAGAATCTGGTTGTCTGCGGAAATTGCGCCATCCGCTCGGTTTTCCAGCCACAGGGCCGGGCGGCGGGTGAGGGCGGTTCCGCTGGTCGTGCCGTGGTGGATTTCGTAGCCTTCCACGCGCGCGTCGCCGGGCAGGCAAAGGGTTCCGCAGACTTGGCGGAGTTGCTTTTCCGGTTCCAGAATGGTTTCGCAGTCCAGCCAGCCGAAGCCCGCCGTGCTGCCGGGATCGCCTTCCAGACCTGCGGGATCGTGGATCCAGCGCCCCAGCATCTGGTAGCCGCCGCACAGGCCGATGAGTTTGCCGCCGTAACGCAGGTGACGTTGCAGCGTCGTTTCCCAACCTTGGGCGCGCAGCCAGGCGAGATCGGCGCGCACGGATTTGGAACCGGGAAGGACCACCAGATCGGCGGCGGGAATCGCCATGCCCGGAGCAATCCACTGGAAATCCACCTCCGCATGCAGGCGCAGCGGATCCAGGTCCGTGTGGTTGGAAATGCGCGGATACGCCGGAGCAATCACGCGCAAGGCGCGCCCGCCGGACGCTTGCCGTTCGCTGGGGGCGATGGCGTCTTCCGCATCCAGGAAAAGGCCGTGCAGGTAGGGGAGGACGCCGAATACGGGTTTTTGTGTGCGCTCTTGCAGCCAGTCGAGGCCCGGTTGCAGGAGCGCGAGATCGCCCCGGAAACGGTTGATGACAAAACCCACAACCCGCCGCCGCTCCGATTCGGAGAGAAGTTCCAGCGTGCCGACGAGATGCGCGAACACGCCGCCCCGATCAATGTCGGCGATCAGGAGCACCGGGCAATCCACGGCCTCGGCAAAGCCCATGTTGGCGATATCCCGGTCGCGCAGGTTGATTTCCGCCGGGCTGCCCGCGCCTTCCACCAGCACCTTCGCGTAATTCTCCGTGAGCCGCTGCCAAGACGCCATGACCGCCCGCATGGCCGTGGGCCGGTATTCCTGATAGGCGCGGGCCTCCAGTTCCGCAGCGACCCGGCCATGCAGGATGACCTGGGCGCGCTGGTCGGTGGCGGGCTTCAGGAGCACCGGGTTGAAATCGGTGTGCGGCGGCAGGCCCGCAGCCTGGGCCTGCAAGGCTTGCGCCCGGCCAATCTCGCCGCCGTCCGCCGTCACGGCGGAATTCAGGGCCATGTTCTGCGGCTTGAATGGCGCAACACGCACGCCATGCCGCTTCAGGATGCGGCACAGGGCCGCGACCAGCGTCGATTTGCCCGCGTCCGAAGTGCAGCCCTGCACCATGAGCGCATGCGGGATCATGACGCAATCCTCACGACGACAGCCAGATTCCGGTCGGTGCCGACCAGAATCTTGCGGTTTATTTTTAAAACAATATAATTGCAATTGTTCATTATGTTTGTTCGCATGTTTTGGGAAGATTCCCGATGCGTGACTCCTGTGTATGACGAGTGGCAATTATACCGGGAGCCAGCCGCATCATCCAGTCAAGGTTGAAGTTTCATGGTTTGGGAAAACGTTGCTGTTTTGCTCGCTATTTCCTGCGGAAAAATATCCGCGGCTGATAGAGCAAGAATCAATAGGAGGGAGATCGGTCTCTCTTGCCACGTTCGGCGGGCGCTTGTTTGACAAGGGAGGTTATGATGATGTACACCAATGCGCATCTGCCCGATGATTCGTGGAGAGACGTCAAAATGTCCAGAGGGTATTTGTGGTGCAGTTTCACAACGGCAATCCTGCTGGGAATCGTGATGTGGGTGTGGGTCGTCGTCGACCTGAGCGCGACGCGGCAGCGCGATCTGGACACGGCAGTGCAAAAGGGCGCGATCATCACCCAGATTCTGGAGTGGCACATGCTCGCCATCACCCAGAAGATGGATGCGCGGCTCTCCGAATTCGTGTTCCGCTTCCAGCGGGACATCGCCGCTGGCCGCAACCGGGAAGGAATCCAGGCGAGCCTGAACCGCAACCAGATTCTCTACCCGGAAGTGCGCGGCTTTCAGGTTACGGATACGCAGGGAACGCCGATTTTTGCCGATGGGAGCCTTGCCATTCCCATTGATCCCGATTCCGCCGATTTTTTCCAGAAGCTGCGCGACGATCCCGAGGCGGGCATGGTGATTTCCCAGCCGCTGCTCTCCCGCGTGACGGATGAATGGCTTATCCTGTACGGACGCCGCCTGGAAGACGCCCAGGGCCGTTTCATCGGCGTGGCGGCGCTGGCAGTGCGCAGCCGCTTCTTCGAGGCATCCGCCCTGAGCCTGCAACTGGCGCGCGGCGAGACGATCGCCCTCGCCGGGCCGGGCCAGAAACTCGTCCTGCACCTGCCGCGCCTGCCCGAAGACATGGCGACGCCGCTGGGCAAGACCGCCTTCGTCACCGCGCTTGCCGCTGACGCGCTCGAAGGTTCCTTCTTCCAGAAAGATGCCTGGGACGGCACGAAGCGGCTCTTCTATTTCCAGAACACGCAGGATTCGGGCATGCCGTTCATCATCATGTTCGGGCAGGAGGAGCGGCAAATCCTGCTGGGATGGCGGCAGCGGCTGGCGATTTATGTTGTGCTTTGCAGCGCGGTAAGTTTGATCCTGGCGCTCCTGATACGTTCCTGGTACCTGACCTACCGCCGTGTCGAGCATCAAGCGGAGTATCTGAGCCGCCAAGTCGAGGACAAGGACCGCGAATGGCGGGCGCTTCTGGATTCCTTCCCCGATCCGGCCTGGCTGGTTGACCTGGAAGGCCGTTACCTGGCGGTCAACGAAACCTTCTGCACTCGTCTGGAACTGAAGCGGGAAGAAGTCATCGGCTACACCGTGGCGCAACTCTTTTCCGAGGAAGAGGTCCGCGCCCTGGCGCAGGGCTGGCAGGCAACGCTGGAAAAGAAACGCCCCACCGCACAGGTTGTCTGGTTCAATCTCCAGGGCAAAGGGCGGGTTCCCGTGGAAATTCGCAGGGTGCCGGTATTTGACGAAAAGGGCGCGGTGCGGGCGCTCGCGGGCGTAGCCCGCAATCTCTCCGCCGATTACGAGACCAAATCCCGGCAATACCTGCTGGCGCAACTGTTCGAGAACAATCACGAGGGCTTGCTGATTATCAACGGCGAAGAAAAGATCACGGTGGCCAACCGGGCATTTGCCGAGGCCATTGGTTACGACCAGGAGGAAATCCTGGGGCGGTATCCCGGCCATTTCCGCGCGCCCCGTCACGATCCGGCGTTCATTGACGAGATCAGCCGCCTGCTGCGCACGCAGGGGCGGTGGAATGGCGAAATCTGGCTCCAGCACAAGAATGGCCGGGAGATTCCCATGGAGTGCCGGATCTTGCCGCTGGTCGACCAGATGGAGCAACGATGCTGGATTGTGTTCATGAGCAACCTCACCGAGCGCAAGCTTTCCGAATCGCACATCGATGCGCTGGCGAATGTGGATACGCTCACGGGCCTGCCCAATCGCGGCAGTTTCATGCACATGCTGGCGCGTCGCCTGGAGAGCGGCGGCGCGGTGGGTGCGGCGCTGACCCTGGATCTGAACCAGTTGAGTCGGGTGAATGACGCCTACGGGCATCTGGCCGGGGATTACCTCCTGCGCCGCGTCGGCAAGCGGATGCGGCGGCTGTTGCGCGGCCAGGACGTGCTGGGCCGCCTGGGGGACGACCAGTTCGGCATTCTGCTGGACGAGGTTGATGCGCGCAGCGTGGAGATCGTCATTCGCAAGATTCTCAACATGGTCGCCCGGCCCATCGTCGTCGAGGGGGAAACGGTGACGTGCACGGCCAGTATTGGCGTCTGCCTCATCCCCGCAGACGGGCAGGACGCCAAAACCATCCTGCGCAATGCCGATGCCGCCATGCACGATGCCCGAACACTCGGCCCCGGCAATTACCGCTTCTTCTCCCCGGAGATGAACACGCGCCTGACAGACCGCCTGCGCCGCGAAAACGACCTGCGCAATGCCGCCCGGCGCGGCGAGCTGCGGCTTTACTACCAGCCGCAGGTCAACATTACCCAGAATCGCATCATCGGCTGCGAGGCGCTGTTGCGCTGGGTGCATCCCGAAAAGGGGCTGGTGCCGCCGCTCAATTTCATTCCGCTGGCCGAGGAAACCGGCCTGATCCTGCCCATCGGCAAATGGGTGCTGGAAGAAGCCTGTCGCCAGAACAAGGCATGGCAGGAGGCGGGCCTGCCGCCCATCACCGTGGCCGTCAATCTTTCCGCCATCCAGTTCCAGGATCAGGAACTGACCAATAACGTGGTGCGCGCCCTGGAACGCTCGGGGCTGGAAGCACGCTGGCTGGAACTGGAAATCACCGAGAGCGTCCTGATGCAGGAACCCGAGCAGGTGGTGCGGACGCTGGAAAACCTGAAGGCGTTGGGTGTACGGCTTTCGATCGACGATTTCGGGACGGGCTATTCCAGTCTTGCCTACCTCAAGCGTTTCCCGATCGACAAGATCAAGATCGACCGTTCCTTCATTCAGGATCTGGGCGCGAACAACGACGACGCCGTAATCGTGCGCATGGTGCTGGGCATGGTGCGCGAGCTGCGCCTGCAAGCCATCGCCGAAGGCGTGGAAGATCAGGAACAACTGGCTTTCCTGATGTCTTGCCAATGTCCGGAATACCAGGGCTACCTGTGCAGCAAACCCCTCCCCTCCGAAGAATTCCGCGCCCTGCTGGAACAGGCGCAGGGGCATCCGCCACGACACTGACTTCCATTCATGAGCGCGGGATTCTATCTCGTGACAATCGTCCTGCGAACGGCATTCTTCTCCATTCGCCGAATTGATTTGGCGGAATTAGAGGAGGAAGAAAGAGACCAGGGGGAAGAGGGTGAGCAAGAGCGCGTAGAGCACGAAGAACCAGGCAACGCCGCGAGAGTGGAGGAACATCCGGGACTTGAAATTCTCCACATGCTCGAAAGTGGGGAGGATCGATATCGTGATGAAAATGTGGATCACCAGGGTGAAAAGCAGGGCGTCCTGAATGTCCGAAAGAGGGGCGTCATTCAGGATCATCCGGTCAAAGGCACTGAAGATCATCACCCATTCAAAGAAAAAGAAAAAATACCCGAACATGCAGCGGACGGAAAATGCCGTGGTCTCGCAAAAGCTGCGCCAGAAGCGGCGCACCGCCTGAGCGACGGAAACAGGCGCGGGCGCTTCCCGCCTGGCAAGGACGACGCGCAGGTCGCGCAGCAGGAACAGCAGGTGGTACGGGTACAGGAGCCATGTCTTGCAGTACCGCCAGCAATACCGTGTGACCGACCCGAACGTGACCGGTTCCCTGGCTGCCTCTTCCGCCCTGTCGGGCGCGGCGGGTTTGGGCGGCTCCTGCTTTTCCGCTTCGTCGAACAGGAAGCGCAGCGCCTGGGCAAACGGGGAGGCGTCGCTGAACAGGGGTGGATGCCAGTTGCAGAATTCCTGCGCCCGCGACCAGAGCGTGGCGCTGGCGGGCCAATATTCGGCCAGCAGGGGCGCCAGCCGCTCGGAAAAGACTTCGCGTTCCATCAGGCTTTCCAGTTGCGGATGTCCGCGCAGGTCTTCCCAGGCCGCGCGTGTGGAACGTATGATTATTGCGTAGCTTGAGGTCGTGCTGTATCGGTTGGGGAATTGCCGATGCGCTTCTTCCAGCAGGAATTCCAATCGTACCAGCATCGTTTCCCAAGATTCTTCCGGTTCTGCGAATACCGTCCTGCGGTCGGCGGTTTCCGTTCCGGGATTGGTGCTTTCCGTCCGGCGATGAACGCTTTCCTCCGCGTCGATTTCCAGTGTGAATGGTTCTTCGCGGGATTCTTCCTGTGACGCGGGGGAAGGTTCCGCTGGCTCGCGCGAGGCTTCTGCTATATCGCGTAAAATTTCCGCAAGCGTGGGCGTGATCCGGGAAATGTCCCGGGAGGCTTGGGCGGTTTCGCGGGATGGTTCATCGTCGGGGGATTTTGCGTGTGCTTCGCCGGATGTCGTCTGCGCTTCGTCTTCGTCAAACGTCAGCGGTGCTTCATTCGATGCGCGCTGCGTTTCATCAAATGTCGCTTGTGCTTCGCCGGGCGTGGCCGACCATTCGTCGGCTTCCGCCTGCGCTTCGCGGGTAGCGGTCAGCGTCAGCGCGGTTTCGTAAGCCTCGCGCAAGCGATTGAAGAAATCCGGATCCTCCTCGTGCTGGCGCGTCTTCAGCAGGCGCGCATAGGCGCGACGAATCGCCCGCGCGTCGGCGGTCGGCGCAATGCCAAGGACGCCCCAGGGCATGGCCCGTCAATCCCACACGCCAATGTCAACATGGCGCAGGCGCTCTTCCAGTTCCTTGCGCGCCCGCGTAATCCGGTGCGTATCCTGCGATTCCAGCGCAGTATTGAAGGCGGCGATGCACTGGTCGATGTAGTCCCGCGCATCGCCCAGACACTCCTCGTACATGCGCTCGGCCCGGGCGAGAAGGGCGCGGTTTTCCGCCTGTTCGCGCGGCGGCACCTTGAGCGTGGCGAGAAAGGCGCGCCGCCTGGCAAGTTCCTCCGCGTCATACTGGCTGTTGCTGCCCTGGATCACCAGATTCTTGCGCAGGCCGCTCGCAGGGACAAAGACATCCACCTCCAGCAGGCCATCCACATCATAGGTAAAACGCACATTGACCGCAGCGCGCTTTGCCTCGCCGCGTGGCAGGTCGACGGTGATCTCGCCCAGCTTGATGTTGTTGGCGACCCGGCGGCTCTCGCCCTGGTAGATTTCGATGTTGAGTTGTTTTTGGTCCTCGTGGATGGGCAAAAAACTGTGCTCGCGGCTACAGGGGATGAGCGTATTGCGCTCGATGATCGGGCAGAAGAGGCCCAATTCGAGTTGTCCGGGCGCAACATCGCGCGCCACCTCCACGCCCAGCGAATAGGGACAGATGTCGGTGAGCACCAGATCCTCCAGCGCCGCGTTGCGCATCTTCAGGGCGGCCTGTGTTACCGCGCCCAGGGCGATGGCCTCGTCCGGATTGATGTGGGCGCTCGGAAAACGCCCGAAGAGCCGGGTCATGGCCTGACGCACGATGGCAATGCGGGTCGCGCCGCCCACGAGCAGGAGTTCGTCCAGTTCCTTCAGCTTGAAGCGCGAATCGCGCAGGGCGCGCTCGATCGGCGCGCGCAGACGCTCCAGGAGCGGCGCGGCCAGTTGCTGGAAGGTTTCGTTCTCCAGTCGCCAGTCGGCGCTCTCCTCCTCCCAAAGGACGCGCATTTCCGCCGCGGAATGCTCCGAAAGCTGATGCAGGAGACGGGTCGCCGCGTTGCGGATGCGGCCTTGCAGGGCGGGCGGCGGATTCTCGCGCCAAGCGGCGGGCGCGGCTTCGGCGAGAAAGGTTGCGGCCAGAAGATCGATGAAATCCTCGCCGCCCAGAAAATTGTCGCCGGCGCTGGAGCGCACTTCCATCACGCCCTCGAAGAATTCCATCACGGAAACATCGAAGGTGCCGCCGCCCAGGTCCAGCACGGCAAAGCGCGCCTCCGCGCCAGAGAGCGCCTCGTGCAGGCCATAGGCGAGCGCGGCGGCGGTAGGTTCGTTCAGGAGACGCTCCACCCGGAGATCCGCCAATTCCCCCGCCACGCGCGTGGCCTTGCGCTGCGCGTCGTTGAAATAGGCGGGCACGGTGATGACCGCCTCCGTGACCGGTTCGTGCAGATACGCTTCCGCATCCGCCTTCAGGCTTTTCAGCACCAGGGCCGAAAGCTCCTCCGGACGAAAGGCGTGTTTTCCCAGGCGGGTCACGCGGGCACTGCCCATGTAGCGCTTGAAGGCGGCAGCCGTCCGTTCGGGATGCGTGACCAGCCGATCCCGCGCCGCCTCGCCGATCAGGATGCGCTCCTCCGCATCCACGCTCACCACGGAAGGCGTCAGCAATTTGCCCAGCGCGTTGGGAATGAGTTCCGCGCGCTCCCCGCGCCAGACGCCGACGAGACTGTTGGTGGTGCCAAG
>JAISLJ010000052.1 GCA_031290955.1 Zoogloeaceae bacterium
TCTCCGTGATGCCGCGAAGCGCCAATTCCTTCGGCAGCCTGTCCTGCAAGGTCTTGAACTGCCGCTCCGAACGTCCGCGCGCCTCTGGTGAGTACGCGGCAATCATACGGATGTTCAACTGCAGCATCGCTTGTCCAAACTGGGTCAGGTTGCTCTTGTCCACCTTTTTTCCCGCTTCCGGCGTCGTCCAGTAATGGCTGCCCCGGTCGCTTACGAAGCTGCCGGGCAACCCGCGCGATTCGATCACTTCCTGCATCCCCCGAAAACTCGACGCCGTGCCTTCCTCCTCCACCAGGAACATTGAATACACTTCTCCCGTGACAAACAGGCCAGCGGCCAGCATGAGTTCGATCAATTGTGCGCCGCGCTTGCGATCAAGCATCGCCTGACCCGTCCCCGCACGCCGCAGACCAACGGCATAGTCGAGCGCTTCAATGGTCGCATTGCGGACATCCTGAAGACTCATCATTTCATGAGCGGCGAAGACCTGGAACAGACGCTGCTCCGATATGCCATGCTCTACAACGAACACCTGCCCCAGACCGCACTCAACAGCAAAACCCCTCTGGACGCCATGAACATGTGGTATGCTTCTCACCCGCAACTCTTCCTTCATCCGCCAGAATCAAATCGTCCGGGATGCGACACCACAACAATGGTTGGTGTTTGTGGCGGTAGATCAGACCCAATCATAAGCACATCGAACATTTCAAGGTCTCCTTTCTCAAAAGCCATATCGTTAATGGCTTGTAGCATCAATTCATGATGCATACATATCGACGAAACAAGCGCCGCAACGGAATGCGCAATTCCCGAGTAACAGCATCGGCTGACCGAAGACGATCTGCCTCGTCTGCTGGAAGGCGGGGGAACGAAGGAAGGTCGGGACGCCAACGGCAAATCTCAGTCCGCCGCCCCCCCATCCCCTGAAGCGACCGGGATGGGTTCTTTTCTGGGAGGGAGGAAGAAATCGCGGGGTTGGGTGAGGAGACGGCGGAGGATGCCGTGCATGAGTTGTCCGCCCTGGGAGAAGGTCACGTTCCGGGCGCGCAGGGCGACGACGAGGGCCAGCGCGAAACTTACGCCCAGATTCACAAGGCCGATGCCGATCACCCCCAGGAAGGCCCAGGCGAAGGGCGCAAGCGGCGGCGCGAAATCGCAGGCGGCGGCAACATAGCCCAGATAGGCAGACGAAAAGGCCACATGCCGGATATCCAGCGGCAGGCCCAGCAACATGCCCGCTCCCCAGGCCGATCCCAGCATGATGCCGAAGAGAAAATTCCCCGCCAGCGCCCCCAGATTGTTTTCCACATAGACGGAAAAACGCAGCAGGCGTTCCTTCCCGAAAAAACGCCGCGCCCAGGGAAGCTGGCGAATGCGTTCCGGAATGCGGTTGTAAGTCGCCAGATTATCAAAATACCCGGCCACCAGCCCGGAGAAAAACAGGCACACGCCCGCCACTCCGGCATAGAACAGCGCCCCGCTCAGGAAGGGATGATGCCCCGCCAGCAGCCATTGTGCATCCTCCCGCGAAATGGCCTGTTCGCCCGTCAGGAAAAAGAAGAAGGCGCTGATCGCCATGGCAATGGGAATGGCCATCACCAGATTGCCCAGAATGGCCACCAGTTGACTGCGGATGGTGCGCACGATGAGGGAAATCAGGTTTTCGAGGTCCCGCGCCTTGCCCCGCGCCTCGCCAATGGAAGCCGCCAGCGCGTTGGCGGTCATGGCGGGTTGCTTGGTCGCCACGGTAAAGCCCAGCATGTAGATGAACATGAAACCCAGGCCGTAATTGAGCGCGTAGGCAAACATTTCGTTCAGGGGCGCGAGATGGAGATTGTGCAGGGCAAGCTTGATGATGGCCATGATGGCGATGCAGCCGCCCGCGCCCATCGCCGCGCGCGCCATGTCGAAGTATTCCTTGCGCGTTTCCGTGATGTAGTGCTCGCCCGCCTTGCCCGCGTATTCGGTGATGCGCCGCGCCATCATCTCCAGGTTCTGCCGCCAGAAGGCGGAAAGATCGTTGCGGCAGCAGGCAGCGGCAATCAGCGTCTTGAAGAGGTGGACGATTGCCGGGTAGGCGGCCTGCCCGTTGCGGTCGCGCTGCAATTCTCCGGCGATGATCGCCAGTTGCTCGCCACGGCTGATGTGGTCGCGCAGGCTTTGCAGCTTGTAGGTGAGTTGCAGGCTGGTGCCCGCCTGGGCGGAACGGCGGTGGATGCGCTCCACGGCCTCGCGGCACTGGTCGAAGAGCACCAGAAGCTGTTTTTCATCCTCGGCCACCACGCCTTCCTCGTTCCAGTGGGTGAGGCAGCTTTCCCGGAACAGTGCCGTCTCCTGATTCTGGGCGAGGAAGGGGGATTCGATGCGCGAGAGGGTGGGATCAAGGCGCAGGATCTCCGGATCAAAGCCGAGCACCGTCATGCGGTAGGAAAGGAACCAGAGATTGTTGAGCATGATTGGCAGACCGCAGGGGAGGGTGCCGGGAGTCTCCTCGCCGAAGCGCAGGCTTTCCAAGAGGGCGATCCACACCCGGTCTTCCACGCCGCACACCCAGCGCTCGTCGGTGCGCTTCGGGAAGAGGAGGAAGAGCATATCCCCCAGGGAAGCGCCGGGGTCCTGCACATCGGGCAGGAGCGAATGCGTCACGCGCCGCCAGGTTTCCGAGAAGAAGCCGGTGATCGGCAGGATGCCCAGGTCGCGGTAGAGAGAAGCGGCCTTCAGGGTCGAGAAGACCGTGCGCAGGGCCTCGCGCAATTGCTGGCGGAGGAGGGCATCTGCCCGGAGGCGCGCCGTCAGGGCGACCAGGCGGTCGGTGGCGTCGTTGAGATCATCGGGGTCGGCGGGGCGAATCTGTTCGAGCAGCGCGAACAGGACCGCCTGCGGGTCTTGCGCCGCGGTTTCTGGATCGGGCCATTTGAAGACCATGCCGCTGCCTGCTCAGGAAGCCGCCGCGAGCCGCTGCCGCGCCGCCGCCGCCGCCGCGCGCACCTGCGCCGGGGCAGTGCCGCCCGGATGGTTGCGCGCCGCCAGCGACCCGGCCACGGCAAGAATGGCGAACACATCCTCCTCGATCCGGGGCGAGAAGGCTTGCAGTTCGGCCAGGGACAAACCGGAAAGATCGACGCCGCGCGCTTCGGCGGCCTTCACCACGCTGCCCACCACCGCGTGCGCGTCGCGGAAGGGCAGGCCCTTGCGGACGAGGTAATCGGCCAGGTCGGTTGCCGTCGCAAAGCCTTCGGCGAGCGCCGCCTGCATGGCTTCTGCCTGGACGCGGATGCCGGAGGCCAGCATGTCCGCGAAGATGCGCAGGGTATCGCTTACGGTATCGATGGTATCGAAGAGCGGTTCCTTGTCCTCCTGATTGTCCTTGTTGTAGGCCAGGGGCTGCGCCTTCATGAGGAGGAGGAGGGCCATCAGGTGGCCGGTGACGCGCCCGGTCTTGCCCCGCGCCAGTTCCGGCACATCCGGGTTTTTCTTCTGCGGCATGATGGAAGAGCCGGTGCAGAAGCGGTCGGCGATGCGTACAAAGCCGATCCGGGGATTCATCCACAGCACGAGTTCCTCGGCGAGGCGCGAGATGTGCGTCATGAGAAGCGCGGCTGCGGCGCAGAATTCGATGGCGAAATCACGGTCGGAAACGGCATCGAGTGAATTGGCGGCGATGGCCTCGAAGCCCAGTTCCGCGGCCACCGCAGCCCGGTCGATCGGGTAGGTGGTGCCCGCGAGCGCCGCCGCGCCCAGCGGCAGACGATTCACTCGCCGACGGCAATCGTCAAGGCGCTCGGCGTCGCGGGCGAACATCTCGAAATAGGCGAGCATGTGGTGGCCGAATGTGACCGGCTGCGCCACCTGCAAATGGGTGAAGCCCGGCATGGGCGTGGCGGCCTCGCGCTCGGCGAGCGTCACCAGCGCCCGCTGGAGATCGGCGAGAAGGCAGCGGATGGCGTCAATGGCGTCGCGCAGGTAGAGGCGGATGTCGGTCGCCACCTGATCGTTGCGGGAACGGCCCGTGTGCAGGCGCTTGCCCGCATCCCCCACCAGCGCGGTGAGGCGCTTCTCGATATTGAAATGCACGTCCTCCAGTTCGGTGGACCAGACGAAGCGCCCGGCCTCGATCTCCGCCGTGATCGTCGCCATGCCGCGCTCGATATCGGCGAGGTCCGCCCCGGAAAGAATGCCCTGCCGGGCGAGCATGCGGGCATGCGCGAGCGAAGCCCGGATATCCTGCCGCCACATGCGCCGGTCAAAACCGACGGAGGCGGTGTAGCGCTGGACGAGCGCATCGACCGGTTCGGAGAAGCGGGCATCCCAGGTATATTGCCGCTCCAGCGCGGCGGATTCAGGTTCAGTCATGGCGCGAAAAACAGGGAAGTCATCATGGAGGCAGAAGCATGCAAGACACATCCCCCCACCCAAAGGCTCGCAGTATACGGCAAAAGTCCTGGCAGACGGCAGTCCTGGCGGACGGCAATTGCCCTGCGGGCGAAGAGCCTTTACAAACCCCTTTCTGCTCAAGTGGTTTGTAAAGGCTTCTCCGCCCGCGCGGGGTGCTGCCGCCAGTCTGCCCGATGGCACGACGGGCAGGCATGGCTTCTCCGCCCGCGCGGGGTGCTGCCGTCCGCCAAGACCGTCATTGCGAGGGCCGAAGGCCCGTGGAATCCACACACCCTTTTCGCAACGCCGCTCGCAGCCGCTATGTCCGGTGTTTTGCCAAGCGCTGCCAGGTATCCACCACCGTATCCGGGTTCAAAGACATGCTCTGGATGCCTTGATCCATCAGCCATTCGGCCAGATCGGCGTGGTCAGACGGGCCTTGGCC
>JAISLJ010000053.1 GCA_031290955.1 Zoogloeaceae bacterium
CCCCAGGGCAGCCACCACAGCGCGGCAAGCCCCGCCATTTGCAGGGAAGCGCCCGCCTCCCGCAACAGGGTGGGCAGCGATTGTGTTGTCATTGCGGTCAGCAGCGTCTGGCAGATGTAAAGCCCCGCGATGGCGGGCAACACCTGTCCCGGACGCAAGGAGGCAGAAAGGTTATGGGCGTTCATGGTTGTTCCTGCGGACGGCGATTCAATCCACCGCCACCCTTCGGCGCGAACGTGCCCCTATTCGTCCCCTCGCCCCCCAACGGGGGGAGAGGGTTAGGGAGAGGGGGCGCGGCACCGCATCAGGCGTCATCACCGCTGCCACCCCTCTCCCCGCCGGGCGGGGGAGAGAGAAGCAAGCGGCGGCGCGGACGGAAAGGGCATTGCGCAAATGAACGCCGATGGATTGCCGCGTCGCTGCGCTCCTCGCAATGACGGGGTGGGAGGATTGCCGTGCTGCGCTCGCTTGTGACGCAAAGTGGGGGGAGCATCCTGCTCCCCCGTGGGATGGAGAGGCGGCAAGATGCCGCCCCCACTTTTGGAACCCCGCGCAATAACAAAATGCCTGCAAGCAACATCACCGTAGGGGCGGGTTTCAAACCCGCCCCTACAGATGCTTGTCCCGCGCACCGCAACCCCTGCGGGCCAGAGGCCCGCGTACCCAGAATACGGCCAAGTGGGGGGCGCATCCTGCGCCCCCGTGGAATGGACGGGAGCAAGATGCTCCCGCTCCTCTGGCGCGCCGCCCCGCGGCAATCCACGCAAGACATGGCGGCGCGTCAAAAGAAGACCTGCATGCCCACGCCGAAGGTCCGCCCACGCGCGGGCGCGCCCATTGTGACGTTCGGCATCGCCCAGTAGCCGAAATGCTCGTATTCCTCATCGAGCAGATTGTCGCCGTACAGGTAGATTTCCGTGGAACCCGAAACCACGCCAACGCGCAGATCCAGCTTGCGATAGCTGTCCAGCGTGTAGTGATTCTGTGCGTCGGCGGGACGTTTGCCCACGTACCGGTAACTCAGCCGGCTATCGAGCGCCGGCGCGGCAAGCCCCATGAATTCCGGCAGATGGACGTGATGGGAGAGCGCGACATTGCCGCTCCAGCGCGGCACATCGGTCTTGCGGTTGCCACTCTGGACATCGCCGCCGCTGACGCCGAGAACATCGTTGGTGATCCTGGCGCGGACGTAGCTCAGGCCGCCCTGGAGTTCAAGGCCCTGACCAATGCGCCACACGCCTTCCAGTTCCGCGCCCCGGCTTTCGGTATCGGCGTTGATGGTGTTGGTGGCGTAGGTGGCGTAGTCGTAGCCCAGCAGGTGATCGTCCTTGACCTTGGTCATGAACAGCGCGCCGTTCAGCGAGAGGCGGCGGTCGGGCGATTCCATCTTGAAACCGACTTCAAGGGCGTTGGAATCCGACGCCTTGTACGGGGTGCTGTCGGCGACCTGGGTCGTGAAATCGCCGAAGCCGCCCGACTGGTGCCCGTGCGAGAGCGCGCCGTAGAGATTGAGGCCGGGCGCGAGCGCGCAGGAGAGCGCCACGCGGCCCGTCGTGTAATTGTCGTCGAGCTTGCGCCGGTCGTCGACCGCGCCGGAATAGAGGGCGTCGTAGCGCTTGCGATCCCAGGAATGGCGCAGTCCGCCCGTCAGTTTCAGCGTTGGCGTGAAGGGATACGTGACTTCGCCATACAGGGCGCGGCTGTCGCTCTCGTAGTCGCGGTTCGCCGAATTGCCGGTCGCCGTCGTCAAGGTATCGAAGCTTCGCCTGGAACGCGACAGATTCAGGCCCGCTACCCAGAAGACGCGCGCGCCGGGCAAGGAAGACCAGCGCAAATCCTGGCTGGCGACATGCCGCCTGGACCAGGTGCGGTTCTCATTTTCGATGGGCATGCCGTAGAGCGCCTGCATGACGCGACGGTCGTACAGGGACGCGGTGACATAATCGACGGTGTTGTAGGCGGTGATCGAGGTGATGCGGCTGTTGGAAAGGTCGTGGTTGAATTCCGCCGAATAACGCTCGACGGTCTTGTAATCCCCATCGAACAGGCCGGGCGTAAAATCCATCGGCGCCCTGGTGTAGGGGCGCAGCACGGCCAGGGCCGGACTGTGCTTGTCCTTGTTCCGCTCGGCGATGAAGAGCAGGTTCGTGCCGCTGGCGATCTCCCAGAACAGGCTGCCGCGCAGGGCGAGGTGGGTCGGTTTGGCGATGGGTTTTCCATCCTGCGCGTTGTCGATCCAGTGCTCGCCGCCGCTGCCCCGCAGCGCGAAACGGCCACTCAGGCGCTCCGACAGCGGGCCGCTGACGACCACTTCCTCCAGATGCTGGCGATCCTTGCCGTACTCGGCGCGGACATGGCCTTCAAAGAGGCGCGTGGGCCGGCGCGTGACGATGTTGACCGCCCCGGCCTGACTGTTGCCGCCAAACAGGGTGCCCTGCGGCCCCTTCAGGATTTCGATCCGCTCGACATCGAGCGTGCCCATGTTGATGTCGCGCACGGCGAAGGAAACGCCGTCGATCATCAGGCCCACCGAACTGTCTTCCACGCTGACCTGGTTGAGCGAGCCGTTGCCGCGAATCAGGATGTTCGCGGAATTCGGCTCTCCGCCGTAGGAATTGACCACGACGCCCGCCGTGCCGGTGAGCGCCTCCTCCACGGTCCGGGCGCGCCGTAATTCCACTTCCTCGCCGCTGATGGCGCTGACGCCGAAGGGCACATCCACCGCCCGCTCCTCGCCGTGGCGGGCGGTGACGGTCACGGTCGGCAACTCGGCTTCCGCCGCGTGTCCCCCCGCGTGCGAGGCCCGCGTGTCGCCGGACGGCCGGGCGGATCCGGAAGCCGTCGCGGACGGCGGGCCGCTATCCTGCGCCTGCGCCTGGGCCAGACCGCCGCCCGGGAGGCCCAGCAAGGCCGCCAGAATGAACGGGACAAGATGTTTGGCCGTCGCGGTTCCGGAGGATGACGCATCGAGACGGCCCGGATGGCGGCGGCCCTTTTGCGCGTTTTCGCGCGACATGTTTCGGAAAACGAAAATCGGCAGCATGGGGCTTGACTCCTCTTAAATAAGATCGAGTATCATTCCCTGGCGTCTTCGTTCGCGCTAACGGTTTGCGGAAAAAATTTGATTTTTCGGGAAAATTTATGAAGGGCACAGCGATATCCGGTCTGCCGACGCTCGATCCATGCGCCTTGCAAGAGCGCGGATGGCGGGGCGTTCCCGAGGAATGGCGGCTCGCCGTGCATGCGCGCCAACCCTGCGCGGGTCTCCACATCACCTGCGTGAGCGGTCGACCGGGCGTCCAATGGGCCTTTCGCTCCGCGGGAGCGGCGGCGCTCAACATCAGCATCCTGCTCGCGGGCCACATGCGGACGGCCTTCGACAACGCCCCGGCGCTGGACGCGGACAGTGGCTCGCTCATCCTGATGGCGAGCGGCGAACACGC
>JAISLJ010000054.1 GCA_031290955.1 Zoogloeaceae bacterium
TCGAACCCGTATGCCTTGCGGCTCCGGATTTTAAGTCCGGTATGTCTACCAATTCCATCACCCGGGCACAATCAAGGAGCGAAGGTTTTCATGGGCAAACCGGAGGGAACACGCTGCGAAGCTTACACCAATTGGCGTAGATGTGGTCAAGGAAGATCCGATTGCGTTCCTCATCCAGTCGGGAAAGTTTTTCGTCCGCGCACACGTTACGCTCGAACAGCGTTTTTGCCTTCGCGCAATCAAAACTGGCTGCGAGCAACGGCGCGACCGGAAGCGCAAGGAGGAAAAGGGCAAGAAAGCGCCTCAGGCAAGGCAGGGGATTGATGACAAAATTATGCCCCGTAGCCATCCATCTGATTTTCTGGCCGCTCCGCTCACTGCAGCCCCGTGCTGCCGAAGCCGTCCGCGCCGCGTATGGTGGGGGGAAAGGCGCTGACGACGTTGAATTCCGCCTGGAGCACCGGGACGATGACGAGTTGCGCCAGACGTTCCAGGGGATTCAGGGTGAAGGCGCTCTGGCCGCGATTCCAGACGGAGACCATGATCTCGCCCTGATAGTCGGAATCGATCAGCCCCACGAGATTGCCGAGCACGATGCCGTGCTTGTGCCCCAATCCGGAGCGCGGCAGGATCAGGGCGGCGAGGCCAGGGTCGTTCAGGTGAATGGCGATGCCGCTCGGAACCAGCATGCTCGCGCCGGGCAGCAGCGTCTGCGCTTCCGTGATGCAGGCGCGCAAGTCCAACCCCGCCGCGCCGGGGGAGGCGTAGCGTGGCGGTTCCATTTGCAGGCGTTCATCGAGAATCTTGATGTCGATTGTGATCTTCGGCATGGGTGGGAGGCTCCGGGTTGTGGGTGCTGGTGTGGTTCAGACTTTGTTCAGATCCTGTTCGGGTTTTGTTCAGGCACTGCGCGATGTGCGCGACGAGCATGCGCGCCAAATGGGTCTTGCTTGCTTCCGGCAGAGGGTGCGCGCCTTGGTCGTCGAACAGGACGATGCGGTTTCTCTCGCCGCCAAAGCCTTCCTGGATCAGGTTGCCGACGATGAGGGGAATGTTCTTCTTCCGGCGTTTCTTCTGGGCGTAGGCTTCCAGATTCTCGCATTCCGCCGCGAAGCCCACGCAGAAGGGCGGGTTTTTACACGCGGCGACATCGGCGAGGATATCCGGGTTGGGGATGAGGCGGATTCGGGGCGGGCCGTCCATATCCTTCTTGAGCTTCTTTTCGGCCATGTTCTCGACGCGATAGTCAGCAACGGCGGCCACGCCAATGAAAATCTCCGCCGCCGCCGCCCGCTCCATCACGGCGGCATGCATTTCCAGCGCGCTGACAACCGGAATCCACGTGACTTCCGGCGGCGCGGGCAGCGCCACGGGGCCGGAAACGAGCGTGACCTCCGCCCCGGCCTGCGCGGCTGCCTGGGCAATGGCATAGCCCATGCGCCCTGAAGAAAGATTGGTGATGCCGCGCACCGGGTCAATGGCCTCGAAAGTGGGGCCTGCCGTCATCAACAGCCGCCGTCCGGCAAGCGTCTTGGGCGTGAAAAAGGCTTCCAGGCAGGCAAGGATCGCCTCGGGTTCCAGCATCCGTCCTGCGCCGCTCTCGCCACAGGCTTGTTCCCCGGCGGCAGGTCCCAGGCAAGGGACGCCATCCTGCGCGAGCGTTTCCACATTGCGGCGGGTGGCCGGATGTTCCCACATCCGGCGGTTCATAGCCGGGGCGACGAGCAGCGGGCATTCCCGCGCCAAGACAAGCGCCGAGAGCAGGTCATCCGCGCGCCCTCCGGCAACACGCGCCAAAAAATCCGCTGAAGCGGGCGCGACCAGGATGGCATCCGCCGCGCGCGAAAGGCCAATGTGCGCAAGAGCGCTGCCAGAAGCGGGATCCCACAAATCCGTGTGCACGGCGTTTCCCGAGAGCGTCTGGAAGGTAAGCGGCGTCACGAAGCGCGTTGCCGCAGCCGTCATCACCACGTCGACATGCGCGCCCACGCCCACGATACGGCGCAACAGGGCCGCCGCCTTGTAGGCCGCGATTCCCCCCGTCACCCCCAGGACGATGCGCTTGCCCGTCAGGGCGGAGGCTTCAACAAGGACCATCTAGGAATCCATCCGAAAAACAGGCGTTCATTCTACTGGGAAATCCTCCCTGCGCATGCCGAAGCCCGAACGCGGCAGAGCGATTCTATCCATTTGTCTTGCGCATTTCCACGTGAGCGCGCAACACGGCATTGATGCGCGCGTCTGGCAGCGCCTGCCGCCTTGCCGGAAAAAGTTCAGTTTGGGCAGTTGTTTTTTCGTTCAGGCGTTGTCGGTATCGACAAAGCTGCGCAGTTTGTCCGAGCGGGTGGGATGGCGCAGTTTGCGGAGCGCTTTGGCCTCGATCTGACGGATGCGCTCGCGGGTGACATCGAATTGCTTGCCGACTTCCTCCAGCGTGTGGTCGGTGTTCATTTCGATCCCGAAACGCATACGCAGCACCTTGGCTTCCCGTGGCGTGAGGGTATCCAGTACCTCCGCCGTGACTTCCCGGAGACTCGAATACATGGCGGCATCCGCCGGAGCAAGCGTCGCCGTATCCTCAATGAAATCGCCCAGATGGGAGTCATCGTCGTCGCCGATGGGGGTTTCCATGGAGATCGGCTCCTTGGAAATCTTCATGATCTTGCGAATCTTGTCCTCCGGCATCTCCATCTGCGCGGCAATGGTTGCCGGGTCCGGCTCCTGACCGGTTTCCTGGAGAATCTGGCGACTGATGCGGTTCATCTTGTTGATGGTTTCGATCATGTGCACCGGGATGCGGATCGTGCGCGCCTGGTCGGCAATCGAGCGCGTGATCGCCTGACGAATCCACCATGTCGCGTATGTGGAAAACTTGTAGCCGCGCCGGTATTCGAATTTGTCTACCGCCTTCATGAGGCCGATATTGCCTTCCTGAATCAAATCAAGGAATTGCAGGCCGCGATTGGTGTATTTCTTGGCGATCGAGATCACGAGCCGCAAGTTGGCCTCGGTCATTTCCCGCTTGGCACGGCGCGCCTTGGCTTCGCCGGTGGTCATCTGCTTGTAGATGTCCTTCAGTTCCTTGAGCGAGAAGCCCAACCGTTCCTGGAGACGGATAAGGTTCTTCTGCTCCTCCCGAATGTTGGGGGCATTGCGCAGCAGGATTGCGGCATAGGACTTGGCGGCGGCATTGGCGGCCTCGGCGGCAACCCACTCCAGGTTGGTTTCGTTCCCCGGAAAGCTCTTCAGGAAGTACGAACGCGGCATCCGCACCCGATCCACGCAAAGACGCTGAATATTGCGCTCGGAATCGCGCACGCTCTTCACCATGACGTGCACACTGTCGCAGAAGCGCTCAATGGTGCGAGATGTAAAGCGGATGTACAGCAACTCGTCGCTGATCTGCTGGCGCAGCTTCAGGTAGGCCTTGTCCTGTGAACCCTTGCTGCCCAGCGCCTTGATCATCTTGGCGTAGCAGGCGCGAATCTTCTCGAAATGAGCGAGCGCGTCCGCCTTCAATTGCGCAAGCGAAGCGGAAGCTGCCTTTTCGTCGGCCTTGTCATCGTCCTCTTCCTCATCATCGGTCTCCGTTTCCACCACTGCGGCAGCTTCCTCGACCTTGGCCTCAACTTCCTCCTGGGGTTCCTTTTCCGGCGCGTAGGGATCCACCAAGCCATCAACCAGTTCATCGATGCTGATTTCGTCCGCCTTCACCTTCTCGACCATCTCCAGAATCTCGGCGACGGTGGTGGGACAGGCGGAAATGGCCTGCACCATGTGCTTCAGGCCCTCTTCGATGCGCTTGGCGATCTCGATCTCACCCTCGCGGGTGAGCAATTCCACGGAACCCATCTCGCGCATGTACATGCGCACCGGATCCGTGGTGCGCCCGAACTCGGTATCAACGGTGGAAAGTGCCTGCTCGGTCTCTTCCTCCACCTCCTCATCGTCGGTCGGCACGGTGGTGGCGTCGGCCATCAACAGTTCCTCGGAAGCAGGCGCTTCGTCGAAAACCTTGATGCCCATGTCACTGAAGGTACTGATGATGGATTCAATCTGCTCGGCATCGACCACATCATCGGGGAGATGGTCGTTGATTTCCGCATAGGTAAGGTAGCCGCGCTCCTTCCCCTGCTTGATGAGGACGCGCAGGCGCATCTTGCGCGCCTCGGCATCTTCCGAATTCGGAAGCGCGACCTGGGTGACGTTCAGGAGTTTTTCCGCTTTCTCCCGCGCCCGGTTCTCCTTCGCCTTGCTCCCCTTGCTCCGGGGCTTGGCCTCTTCCTTGGGGGCGACGGCCTCCTGCGACACCTCGCCAGCCTCCGCTTTCTCTTGCGCCACCACTTTTGTTGCTTTTTTCCGGGACACAGTTTTCTTCGCTCCGGACGAGGCAGATACGCGCGCCTCCACGATGTCCACGCCATATTCTCCGGGAATCTCCGCATCCGGCTCCTGCCCGGCGACGACTTGCGTCGCCTCCCCGGTTTTCGCGGCCCGGCTCCTGAACATTCCGGATTTTTCCACGTCCTTTGCGCTCTCCACGGACACGGCGTTTTCGACTTTCCCGCCGTCTTCCGTCTTGACCGTTCCGGCAGGCGCCTTGGCCCGTGATCTCGCGCGGGAACCGGTCGACGCCGCTCCAGGCTCCGTTATGGCAACGGACTCGGCGGCGACCGTCTTCTTCCTGGATGTTCTCGAACGACCACTTCCGGATTGCGCCGTTCCCTCTCCAAGCTCTGGAACAAAATCCGGCTCCAGTGCCTTCGCGCCGGTCTCGGAAGCGGATTTGACTGGGGGCTTCGCGGTCTTGGGCATGTTGTTCTTCACTTCCTCTGCGTTGCTCATTTTGTCTTCTGCTTGCGCCATGGGGAACTCATCACGGATAGGCGGGGGAAATTTGACATTCTAGCACAAACATGGTGGATTTTGGCAGATACGCGAGAGTTTTTGATCTGTTCATGCCAGAGACATACGATCTGCGCGGTCCTCATCACCACCTGAAAGGAAAGGTTAGGTGTCAAGACCCGCCAGATCATATTCCGGGACGAATCGAATGATATCGGTTTTTTTTGTGTTTCCATTCTTCGATGGCTTGTACAGGAGTACGGTGGTTCAGGGCGCGTGTTTTGCCAAAGTGCGCTACCGGGGCCTCGCCAAGAATGCCAACCGCGCATTCGCCATGTTGGCGCTGGTCAATCTCGTTAAATGGGGACGGCCCTTGACAGGAGAAGTGCGTCCAAAATAGCGGGAATTGGGGGAAATCCCCCGATTTTCGGCCTTTCAAGGCCATCTTTCCAGTGAAACGCCTCGTTTATCCATTATTCATGCCCTTCGTCTCAATTTTCGTTCCGATCACCTCGATTGGGCTGCTTGTTCAGTGATTTCTCAAGGAAACACTGCCGCCCGAAGGGCGCAATTGTCGTCTGCCAAGACCTTAGTGGAATGCGCCTGCTGCTACTTGCATTGCGCCATAGACGCAGATCAGACTGATATCCAGGAGGAATTTCGGGAAGAGGCTCAGGAGGAGGATCAGTGCGACGTTGCCGGAGACCAGTGTTGTGGCGAGGCGGCCACCGACGATGGGGCCGGTTTCGACGGGCGCTTCAAAATACATGTACCAGACCACGCGCAGATAGTAGAACGCGCCAATCAGGGAAAACAGCAGGGCGGCAAGCGCCAGCCAGACATAGCCCGCTTCCATCACCGCCTCCCACACGAAGAACTTGGCGAAGAAGCCAACGAAGGGCGGCACACCGGCCATCGAGAACATGAGCACCAGCATCAGCGCGGCAAGCCAGGGACTGCGGCGGTTCAGGCCCTTGAAATCCTCCAGGGTATCGGATTCAAACCCGGCACGGGAAAGGAGGAGGATGACGCCGAACGCGGCCAGGGTCGTGAGCACGTAGGAGACCGCGTAGAACATGGCAAACGAGTAGACCGGGAAATTGTCCCCGCCCTCGAAACGCTCGGGCGATACCACTCCGGTCACAATGCCCAAGAGCATGAAGCCCATGTGCGAGATGGCGGAATAGGCAAGCATGCGTTTTATATTGGTCTGGGCGATGGCAATGACGTTGCCGACCAGCATGGAGAGCACCGCAAGCAGGATCAGCATGGATTGCCAATCATCGGCAAAGGCCGTCTGCCCGAGCACCAGAAGGCGCATGAGCACCGCAAAGGCGGCGAGTTTGGGCGCGGCAGCGACAAACAGGGCGGCAGGCGTCGGCGCGCCGTGGTAAACATCGGGAATCCACATGTGGAAAGGCGCAAGGCCCAGCTTGAAGGCCAGCCCGGCAACGAGGAAGACGATCCCGAACACAATGAGGGTGCGGTCGTGCTGGCGGAAAGGCAGGAGGTTCGTGATGTCCGTGAGTTCAAGCGAACCCGTGGCCCCGTAGAGCATGGACATGCCGTAGAGCAAAAGGCCGGAAGCAAGCGCGCCCAGCACGAAGTATTTCATGGCGGCTTCCGTGGCCGTCGGGCAATCCCGGTTCATGGCGATCATCGCGTAGAGCGACAGGGAAAGAATCTCCAGCCCCAGATACAGGACAAGGAAATGGTTGCCCGAGATCATCACCATCATGCCCAGCGTCGCAAAAAGCGCCAGCACGAAGTATTCCCCCTTGGGAATCGCCGCGCGCGCATTCAGGTAGGCACGGGAATAAAAGAGCGTCAGGGAGACGGCAAGATAGGTGAGAAGCTTCAGGAAATCCGCGAGCGGGTCGCGCACGAACATGCCGCCGAAGGTGCGCTCCGCGTAGAACATCGTGGCGTCGGCAAGCGAGAGCTTGACCTGATAGAGCGTGATGACGGCGCAACCCAGAAGCGTGAGCTGGGTAAGCGCAAAGGTAACGGAGCGCCGCGGACTCTTCACGGCGAGATCCAGCAGGAGGATGAGGCAGGCCATGACCAGAAGGAAGATTTCCGGAATGGCCGGGGCGAAACTCGGGATAACGAAACGATCAAACATGGCGGCCTACCGAATCGGAAGAATCTTGGAATGGGCGATGTGGTCCAGCAGGTTCTGGACCGAGGCATGCATCACTTCCGTGAAGGGAGCCGGGTAAAGGCCCATGCCCAGCACACACAGCGCCAGAAGGACGAGGATCAGGGTCTCGCGCCGGGAAAGGTCAGTCAGTGCGCGCACATGGTCGTTGGCGATTGCGCCGAAGATGACCCGCTTGTACATCCATAATGTGTAAGCCGCGCCGATGATGAGCGTGCTGGCGGCGGCAAAGGCCACCCAGAAATTGAATTTCACGGCGGCAAGGATGACCATGAACTCGCCCACGAAACCGGAAGTCGCGGGCAGGCCCGCGTTCGCCATGGCAAAGAAGAGGAAGAGCGCCGCGAATCTGGGCATGGTGTTGATTACTCCGCCATAATCGGCAATCTGGCGGCTGTGCATGCGGTCGTAGAGCACACCGATACAGAGGAACATGGCGGCGGAGACGAAGCCGTGCGAGATCATCTGCACCAGCGCCCCTTCCACGCCCAGGGCGGAAAACAGGAAGAAGCCCAGGGTAACAAAGCCCATGTGCGCGATGGAGGAATAGGCGACCAGCTTTTTCATGTCCGTCTGCACAAGCGCGATGAGGCCGATGTAGACCACTGCGATCAGGGAAAGCGCGATCAGAAGACCGGCGTATTCGTGCGCGGCATCCGGCGTAATGGGCAGCGAAAAGCGCAGGAAGCCATATGCGCCCAGCTTCAGGGCGATGGCCGCCAGCACCACGGAGCCGCCGGTCGGCGCTTCGACGTGCGCGTCGGGGAGCCAGGTGTGCACCGGGAACATCGGCACCTTGACCGCAAAGGCAATGAGGAAGGCGAGGAAAAGCCAGCCCTGCGCTTCCAGCGTGAGTGGCATGCGCTGCCAATCAAGGATGGAGAAGGTGCCCCCTTTCACGTACTGCATCGATTCCACGTGCAGGTAAAGGAGCGCAAGCAGGAAGAGAAGCGAACCCAGAAGGGTGTAGAGAAAGAACTTGATTGCGGCATAGACCCGCCGCGGCCCGCCCCAAACGCCAACGATGATGTAGAGCGGGATCAGCGAGGCCTCGAAGAAGACGTAGAAGAGAATGCCATCCAGCGCCGTGAAGATGCCGTTCATGAGGCCGGACATGATGAGGAAGGCGGCGTTGTATTGCGCCACCTTGTTTTCCACGACCTTCCATCCGGCCAGGATGACCAGCACGGTGATGAAACTGTTCAGGATCACAAACAGCACGGAAATGCCGTCGACGCCCAAGGCATAACGGATGTTGAGGAAGGGAATCCAGCGCAGGATTTCGACGAACTGCATGGTGCTCGTCGCCGGATCGAAGCCGGTATAGAGCGGCAGGGTCACGGCAAGGCCGAGAAGCGCGCCGATGAGCGCAATGCCGCGCGCGACTCCGGCATTGCGGTCGGAACCGGTCGCCAGCACAAGGAATCCGGCAACAATGGGAGTCCAGATTGCGAGGGAAAGCAGATGAGAATACATGTTTTTCCTTGCCGTTCTTTACTGGGGGACGGGAGGCAACGGGAAGAGGAAGCCCAAAAGCATCATCCCCACGGGGGAAACCCAAAGGGTGAGCAGGAGCAGAAGCCCGACGATCATTGTAAACGCATAGTGATACACATAGCCGGTCTGCATGACGCGCAGGCTGACGGCAAGCCAGCCCATCAGTTTCGCGGAGCCGTTTACGAGCAGGGTATCAATGAAGAGGACATCGCCAATCTTCCAGAAGCCCTGCCCGACGCGCCGCGCCCCGCCCGCCAGCACGGTCGCGTTGAACCAGTCGAAGTAGTATTTGTTGTCGAGCAGGGTATGGAGCGCGCCGCAACGCCGCCGGATGGCCGCCGGGAAATCCGGGCGTTTCAGATAGAAGAACCAGGCCAAACCCACGCCCGCCGCCGCAAGCCAGAACGGCGCGGTGAGAAAGGCGTGCAAGCCCATCGTCCAGGCGCCGTGGAAATGGTGATGCAATTGCGCCATGACATCGTGCGCCGCGTCATCCACATGGATGACGCCATCAAAGAACGAGCCATGCACCAGGGTGCCGATGAAAAAACCGCTCAGGACGGAGGGAATCGCCAGCAAAACGAGTGGCAGCGTCACCACCCAGGGCGATTCATGCGGCTTTTGGCCCGGCGCGAGACCGTGATGTTCGTCATGCCCGTGGTCGTGCGCCTTGGCGTGTTCCTCGTGTTCGTCATCGTGTTTCCCAAAGCGTTCCTTGCCGTGGAAGACGAGGAAAACCAGGCGGAAGGAATAAAACGCCGTCACGAACACGCCCGCCAGCACGGCAAAATACGCGAAACCGGAACCGGGGATGTTGGAGAGCGCCACGGCCTCAATGATGGAATCCTTGGAATAGAAGCCGGAGAAAAAGGGCGTACCAATCAGCGCCAGTGACCCGATGAGGCAGGTGATCCAGGTGATCGGCATGTATTTCCTCAAGCCGCCCATGTTGCGCATGTCCTGATCGTGGTGCATGCCGATGATGACCGAACCGGCGGCAAGGAAGAGCAGCGCCTTGAAAAAGGCATGCGTCATCAGGTGGAAGACGGCGACCGAATAGGCGGAAGCGCCCAGCGCCACGGTCATGTAGCCCAGTTGCGAGAGCGTGGAGTAGGCGACCACCCGCTTGATGTCGTTCTGGATAATGCCCAAAAAACCCATGAACAGCGCCGTGATCGCGCCAATCACCATGATAAAGGAGAACGCCGTGGTGGAAAGCTCGAAGAGGGGCGACATGCGGCTCACCATGAAGATGCCCGCCGTGACCATCGTCGCCGCGTGGATCAGGGCGGAAATGGGCGTCGGGCCTTCCATCGAATCCGGCAGCCAGACATGCAGCGGAACCTGCGCCGATTTGCCCATCGCGCCGATGAAGAGGCAGATGCCAATCACCGTCGGCAGCGACCATTCGGCGCGGCCCCAGATGTTGATCGTCGTCCCGGCGATTTCCGGCGCTTTTTGGAAGACTGTGGCGTAATCCAGCGACCCAAAGTACGCCAGCACCAGGCCGATGCCGAGCAGAAAGCCAAAGTCGCCGACGCGATTGACCAGAAAGGCTTTCAGGTTGGCGTGGATGGCCGTCGGGCGGGTGTACCAGAAGCCGATCAACAGGTAGGAGACCAGCCCCACCGCTTCCCAACCAAAGAACAATTGCATGAAATTGTTCGCCATCACCAGCATCAGCATGGAGAAGGTGAAAAGCGAGATGTAGCTGAAAAAGCGGTTGTAGCCGGGATCGTCCTTCATGTAGCCGATGGTGTAGATATGCACCATGAGCGAGACGAAAGTTACCACCAGCATCATGGTGGCGGTGAGCGTGTCAACAAGAAAGCCGACCTGGAAGGTGTAACCGCCGCTGGTAAGCCAGGTGTAGACGGGGCCGTTGAAGAAATGCTCCGGCCCCTGGCGGACTTCGAGGAAGAGGCTGACGGAGGCCAGGAAGGCGACGGCTACGCCCGCGATGGTCACGCCATGCGCCAGCGCGCGCGGGATGACCCGGCAGAAGAGGCCGGCGACGATGGCGCCGACCAGGGGCGCGAGCGCCGCGATGAGGGAAATGGTCTCGATTCGCATCTGTCGTTATCCCTTCAGGCTGTCCAGATCATCCACGTGGATGCTTTTGAGATTGCGAAAGAGCGCCACCAGAATCGCCAGCCCCACCGCCGCTTCCGCCGCCGCCACAGCGAGGATGAAGAAGACGAAGAGTTGTCCGTATGGGTCGTCGCGATAGTGCGAGAAGGCGATGAAATTCATGTTGACGGCCAGCAACATCAATTCGATCGACATCAAGAGCACAATCAGGTTCTTGCGGTTCAGGAAGATGCCGACGATGCTGATCGCAAAGAGGATCGCGCCGAGAATCAGGAAGTGGCTGAGTGTGAGCATGGGCTTCTCTCCTTGATCACGCGGGGGAATGGTGGGAAGGCGGCGAGTCCGCGTCCGGCGGTGTTTCCCGCTCCACGGGCATCTGGACGATGCGCAGGCGGTCGGCGGCCTGGACGCGCATCTGGTCGGCGGGATCGCTGGAACGGCTGCGCTTCTTGCCGCGGAAGGTGAGCGCCACTGCGGCGATGATCGCCACCAGCAACACCACCGCCGCGAGTTCAAAGGGATAGACGTATTCCGTCACCAGGAGCCGCCCCAGTTCCCGGGTATTGGAAGCCGTCTCCACGCCGCCGATACGCAGGGAGCGGAAATAACGGCTGCCCAGCACCATGCCCATTTCGATGACCATCAGGATGCCGATGACCGCGCCCAGGGGCAGGTAGCGCCAGAAGCCTTGCCGCAGCTTGTCGATGTCAATGTCGAGCATCATCACCACGAAGAGGAAGAGCACCATCACCGCGCCGATATAGACCATCACCAGCACCATCGCCAGAAACTCGGCCTCCAGCAATAGCCAGACGCCCGCCGCCGTGAAGAAGGCGAGGATGAGGTTCAGCACCGCGTGTACAGGGTTCCTCGCGGTAATAACGCGCAGGGCGGCAAACGTCAGGATGGCCGCGAGGAAGAAAAAAACGAAAGTCTTGAAATCCATGTCAAATGTTTCCTTGTTCGCTGTTCATACCGCCAAATCCAGCGGCAAATCCGAAATGTCTTTCAAACGCTTGCCGTTCACCATGACCGCCAG